>NZ_NQXW01000085.1:0-225 GCF_002287425.1 Megasphaera sp. ASD88
ACCCCTACCCACATCTCATCCAAAAGCTTTTCAACGCTCACTGGTTCGGTCCTCCACACATTTTTACCTGTGCTTCAACCTGGACATGGGTAGATCACTGTGGTTTCGGGTCTACTGCTACCAACTTGCCGCCCTGTTCAGACTCGCTTTCGCTTCGGCTCCGCGTTTCCCGCTTAACCTCGCTGGCAACAGTAACTCGCCGGTTCATTCTTCAATAGGCACGCC
>NZ_NQXW01000086.1:0-223 GCF_002287425.1 Megasphaera sp. ASD88
CGAAACACTGATATGGACCGATAGCGAATAGTACCGTGAGGGAACGGTGAAAAGAACCCCGGGAGGGGAATGAAAGAGAACCTGAAACCGTATGTCTACAAACAGTCGGAGCGCTTTACATGCGCGAGGCGTGCCTATTGAAGAATGAACCGGCGAGTTACTGTTGCCAGCGAGGTTAAGCGGGAAACGCGGAGCCGAAGCGAAAGCGAGTCTGAACAGGGCG
>NZ_NQXW01000087.1:0-220 GCF_002287425.1 Megasphaera sp. ASD88
CTCTGTTTACGGTTCCTTCCTCAGAACCTGCTTCCAGATTCCCTCACCCACTCCCTTCGGGAGTAAGCGACTCGCTCCTGTTTGTGCGTCGCTTCTCAGCTCCTTCAAACAGGGCTCCCTGCTTAAGTCAAGCCCTCGGTCTATTAGTACCGGTCCGCTCCGTGCATCACTGCACTTCCACTCCCGGCCTATCTACCATGTCGTCTTCATGGGACCTTAC
>NZ_NQXW01000010.1:0-69773 GCF_002287425.1 Megasphaera sp. ASD88
GAATTCACAGGAACTGACGCGGCAATGCCGACGCCAGCGGCTGCCGTACTGCGTGTATGATGCAGAGCACAGCTGCCGTATGCCGGGGAGCGAAGGCGCATTACACGGAAGATGGATGAAAGATATCCAAAACAGTGGATATCACCATATACATTAGATACTAAAAGGCCGGATTTACATGCCAAGATGTTTCTGTCAAATATATACCCACAACAACTTGACACTGTCGTTATACAGCGCCGGATTTGACAAAGAAAGGGCCGTATGAGTAAGATGTATATATACGTATGCAACAAGGAGGCATGAAGTATGAAAGCAATGGTACTGTATTACTCTAAAACGGGCCACACGCAGAAGATGGCCGAAATCATCGCCCAGGGCATGGAACGGGTACAGGGCGTCCAGGCCAAAGCCTGCTCTATCGACGATTTGGACGAAGCGTGGGCTGCCGAAAGCAAATGCATCGTCCTGGGCTCGCCTATTTATTTCGCCAGCGTCTGCGCCGACGTCAAGTCCTGGCTCGAAGGGCCATGCAAGAAATGCCAGCTCGCCGGCAAGCTGGGCGGAGCCTTCGCGACGATGGATTATCTCCACGGCGGCGGCGACCTGGGCATCCGCCTCATCCTCGACCACATGATGGTCCACGGCATGATGACTTATTCCGGCGGCGGCTCCTGCGGCGCGCCGGTCATTCACCTGGGGCCTGTAGCCCTGAGCAAGGATCTGGATGGCAGCCGGGAAACCTTCCTGACCTACGGCGAACGCATGGCCGCCAAGGCCGTCGAATTATTCGGAGCCTGATTTCCTGCGTCGCCCGCAAAAAGATTCACGGCGTACAAAACAACATATCCGTCAAAAAGCTGCTGGAAGACGCAATACTTGCGTTTCCCAGCAGCTTTTTTCATCTCTTACAATAGAAAGGTTTGCATGCCGTATTTACAGCAGCAAATCCAACCGACCGGCTTGTATATTCTTTATATTTCGTTGAATCTGCTCTGCCGGCCAGTCCCACCATTTGAGTTCCAGTAGCCGGGCAATCACATCATCTGAAAACCGCCGGCGAATTTCCCTGGCCGGAACGCCGCCGACAATCGTATACGACGGCACGTCCTTCGTCACGACAGCCCGCGCGCCGATAATGGCGCCGTTGCCAATCGTCACGCCGGCCATGACGACGGCCTCATAGCCAATCCACACGTCGTTGCCTATGACAATGTCTCCCTTATGGTCCCAAGCCGACATCACATCGCCTATATCCAAATCCCATTCTTCAAAAAAGATAGGAAAAGGATACGTAGATACAGACGTCTGCGTATGGTTGGCGCTGGCAAATAAAAACTTAGCTCCACAGGCAATAGAACAAAACTTGCCTATCCGCAGCGAATCTCCGTTTATCGGATACTGATATAAGACGTTGTTTTTTTCAAACTGCCGCGGATCGTGAACGAAATCGTTATACATCGTGTAATCGCCGATTTGTATGTTGGGATTCGTTACGACATGCTTTAAGTAGACAGTCTCCTTATCTCCCGTACGGGGATAGATTTTCTCCGGGTTCATACGCGTACTCCTTCTTTCTTCTGCCATAAACCTTTCTTCTGAGTCACAGGGCTTCCAGCTTTACGCGGAACGAAATCATCCGCGCCGTGTCCATGGCGTCGAACTGTACGACATAGGCTTGCCGGTCCATATCGGCGTCGATGACGGTCCCTTCGCCGAAGACGGCGTGCCGTACCCGCTGTCCTGACGCAAAGGTCCTTTCGCCCTCCCGGTCAGGCCAGTATTTGCTGCTGTACTCGATGTAGTCCCGAGTCGCCCGGACGAGGCTGTCCGGCAGCGGATTGTCATACGCCAGCACGTCCGGGCCCATATCCAAGATAAACCGCGACGGATAGCGGACTGCGCCGTCGAAGTGCTGCCCGTCTGCTTCGGACAAATACAAGCCCCTTTCGGCCCGCGTCAGGGCTACGAAGGCCAGACGCCGTTCTTCTTCCATGGCCTGCATCGTCCGCACCTTCCGCGACGGGAAAATGCCTTCGTTCAGGCCGCACAGGAACACGTAGGGGAATTCCAGCCCCTTGGCGGCGTGAACCGTCATGAGCTTGACCTTGTCGTCATCCGGCGCGGCGTCGGCGTTGGTAAGCAAGGCCACGTGGGACAAATAATGCTCCAGCGTGACTTCCTCGCCGCATGTCGTTTCATACTCGTACACGGCCTGCTTGAGCTCGGCCAGGTTGTCCAGCCGCTCCTGGCTGCCTTCGGTACGAAGGACTTTCTCGTAGCCGCTGGCGTCGAGGATTGCCGACAGGACCTCCGACACGGGCCGGCCCTCGTACTCGGCGGCAAAGGACTCGACGAGCTCTGCGAATTGACGGGCCTTCGTCCCCTTAAACAGGCCGTCGTCCATCGTTTCGACCAAGGCTTCGTACAGGGAGCAGCCGCAGACGTCGGCATATTCCTGCAGAAAGGCCATGCGCCGCTTGCCCAAATTGCGCTTCGGCACGTTGGCGATCCGTCGGAAGGACAGGTCGTCTTTATAGGCGATGATGCGCAAATAGCTGAGGGCGTCCTTAATTTCCTTGCGGTTGAAAAACTGGACGCCGCTGTATATGACGTAGGGTATGTGTTCCTTCAGCAGCGCTTCTTCCACAGTCCGCGTCACGTAGTGGGCCCGGTACAGGACGGCCACGTCCTTGTAAGGCACGCCGCGTTCGCGCAAGGCCTTCATGCGCCCGGCCATCCACTGCCCTTCGGCCTGGGGGCTTTCGGCAAAATGGCAGACCACGGCGTCGCCGTCGGGCAAGGTCGGCCGGAGCGATTTGGCCATGCGGCACACGTTGTTGTCGATGAGGGCATTGGCCGCCGCCAAAATCTGAGGCGTTGAGCGGTAGTTATCCATCATCACGATGGTCTTCGTCCCCGGGAAGGCCTTATCGAACTCGAGGAGATACTTCACGTTGGCGCCGCGCCACGTATAAATCGTCTGGTCCGGGTCGCCGACGATGAATAAATTCTTGTGATAGCCCCACAATACGCTCATGAGCTCGTATTGGAGCAGGTCAATATCCTGAAATTCGTCGATCATGATATATTCCAGCCGCCGCTGCCATTTCAGCCGGATGTCGTCGTGTTCCTTGAAAATATACAGGGAAAACTTGATGAGGTCGTTGTAATCGAGGCCGAAGCATTTCTTTTCCTGGTACAAGTAGCCGTAGAAGATGATATCCGCAGCCGACGCGGCTTCGTCGTACTTCCGTTTCAGCCGCTCCAGGGACATCGTAATCATGTCGGCGTAATACTCCGGCTCATGGACGAGCTTACGCATTTCGATCATATCCCGGGCAGCGGAAAAGGTCATATTGCGCAGCGTGAGCCCCCGTTCCTCGTAAATCATCTGGAGCATGGCGTCGATATCGGCATTATCGAGGACGAGAAAATTCTTGGGATACTGGACGGCGTGGCAGTCTTCCTGCAGGACCGATACGCAGAAGCCGTGGAACGTATTGACGTAGCCCGTGTCGTTGTCGCCGGTCAGGTTGTGAATGCGCCGACGCATTTCCGCCGCCGACTTGTTGGTAAAGGTGACGCAGAGGATATGGCCCGGCAAGATGCCCAGCTCGTTGACTAAAAAGGCAAACCGATGAGACAAGGCCCGCGTCTTGCCTGAGCCGGCGCCGGCGATGACCCGCACGCAGCCCTCCGTCGTCGTCACAGCCTGACGCTGGGCGTCGTTCAGCCCCTGCAGCAAATCCATTATCGTATCCTCCCTTTCTGCGAACATTCGTTTTTCTCATTATAACAGGAATTCCGCCGCCGCTCAATACGAAATCCAGCCATTCTCCTTCCGCAAAAACGCAGCCCCCCTCTATTCTTTTAATCTATCTAATGATATAATAAATAAGTTATACAAAAGGAGGCATACATGTTAGAAAAATTTCAAACCTTACAAATTAGCGACGTCATTCTCAACGCCTTAAACGAAATGGGCTTTGAAGAACCGACGCCGATTCAGGCAAACGCCATCCCCGTCGCCATGTCGGGCTGCGATATGATCGGCCAGGCACAGACCGGTACGGGCAAAACGGCAGCCTACGGCATTCCCGTATTAGAAAAAATATTAGCGTCCGAGCCGTCGAAGGAAATACAGGCCGTCGTCCTGTCGCCGACGCGCGAGTTGGCCATGCAGGTCGCCGAAGAGCTTAACCACCTGGCCCAGTTCACCCACATCCAGGCCCTGCCGATTTACGGCGGTCAGGATATGGAACGGCAGCTGCGCCGCCTGCGCAAATCGCCGCAGATCGTCGTCGCCACGCCGGGCCGCCTCATCGACCACATGAAGCGCGGCACCATCAGCCTGAGCCATATTTCGACGATCGTCCTCGACGAAGCCGACGAAATGCTGGACATGGGCTTCATCGAAGACATCAACCTCATCATGGCCGCCACGCCCAGCACCCGTCAGACCCTGCTGTTCTCGGCTACCATGCCCAAGCCCATTCAGCAGCTGGCGGAAACCTTCCTCCATGACCCGCAGATCGTCCGCATGAAGGCCAAGGAAGTGACTATCGACCTCATCGAGCAGTCCTACATCGAAGTGCCGGACCGCCAGAAATTCGACATCCTCTGCCGCCTTCTCGACCTGCAGGAGCCGGATTTGGCCATCATCTTCGTCCGTACCAAGCGCCGCGTCGACGAGCTGTCCGAAGCCCTGAAAAAGCGTGGCTATTCCGCCGAAGGCATTCACGGCGACCTGACCCAAGCTAAACGGGACACGGTCATCCGCCAATTCCGGGAAAAGACCATCGATATCCTCGTCGCCACCGACGTCGCCGCCCGCGGCCTCGACATCAGCGGCGTCACCCACGTATTCAACTACGATTTGCCCCAGGACCCGGAAAGCTATGTCCACCGTGTCGGCCGTACAGGCCGGGCCGGCCAGAGCGGCGAAGCGACGACCTTCGTCATTCCCCGCGAAATCGACCACCTGCGGGCCATCGAACGGCTCATCAAACGGCGCATCGCCCGCCGCAAGGCCCCGACCTTCTCGGAAGCCCTGGAAGGAGCCCAGCAGGCGGCTATCCGCCGTCTCGTCGCCGCGACAGAAGACGACAACTACAGCATCTACCGGGCCAACGCCGAAGAGCTCCTCACCCACTTCGACTCCGTCGCCCTCTTGTCGGCAGCCATCAAGCTGCTCACGAAGGAACCGGACACGACGCCGGTCAATATTACGGAAGAAGCGCCTCTGCGCGTCCACCGCTCCCGCCGTCCCTACGGCGACAAAAACCGCCGCCGCGACTATCGTCACGACCGCAGCGACCGGAACGATCGTTCCGAACGAAACGACCGAAGCGAACGCAGCGGAGACTATCGAAGCGGCAATACGAAACGCCGTCACTTCGCGCCGCGGAAGCAAAACGACAACGCGTCGGGAACGTTCCGCCGCAGCGGCGAAAAGAAGGTCCGTAAGGAGCCGAACCGCTCCGTGTTCAAGCCCTATTTTAAAGACTAATTCGCCTATCAAAAAAACCGTACCCTCTGACGAGGATACGGTTTTTTCTTATTCATATGGCAATATCAAGGATATTATTTGCCTGTGAACGTAGCTTTACGTTTTTCAACGAAAGCGCCCATGCCTTCTTTCTGGTCTTCCGTAGCGAAGCAAAGGCCGAATACTTCGTCTTCATAAGCAATACCAGTGATAACGTCGCAGTTGATACCGCGGTTGATAGCTGCTTTGGAGAGCTGTACGGCGATCGGAGCGTTTTTCGCGATCTTCTTAGCCAATGCATATACGGTATCCATCAGTTCTTCCTGAGGAACAACTTTGTTTACGAGGCCGATACGATATGCTTCCTGAGCGTCGATCATGCCAGCCGTGAAAATCAGTTCTTTGCCGTAGCCGCGGCCAACGACACGGGGCAGACGCTGCGTGCCGCCGAAGCCCGGCGTAATGCCGAGGCCAACTTCGGGCTGACCGAATTTAGCGTTTTCAGAAGCATAACGGATGTCGCAAGCGCAGGACAGTTCGCAGCCGCCGCCCAAAGCGAAGCCGTTAATAGCAGCGATAACCGGCTGCGGCATGTTTTCGATTTCCGTAAACGTATCCTGACCGATTTTGCCGAATGCGCGACCTTCAACTGCATTCTTCGTGGACATTTCAACGATATCTGCGCCGGCTACGAAGGATTTGCTGCCGGAACCCGTGATAACGACGACTTTAATTTCGGAATCAGCGGCGATTTTGCCGACGAGGTCTCTTAATTCCGAAACCGTTTCCGTGTTCAGGGCGTTCAGAGCTTTCGGACGATTGATCGTAATCGTTGCAATACCGTTTTCTGCCGAGTAAAGAATGTTTTTGTAGTCCATAATTAGAACCCTCCCAAAATAATATATTCACACGTAGGACGTGCAAACAAGGGGCGTGAATACTCACGCCCACTGCCTGACAAATATAAATCGCTTGAGTTTACATTGCTTGCTTATAGAGTTGTGTTTGTACTGCTCGCCTATTATTTCGTGTAGTCGTAGAAGCCTTTGCCCGTCTTGCGGCCGAGGTAACCAGCGTTGACGTACGTTTTGAGGAGCGGGCACGGACGATATTTCGGATCGCCGAAGCCTTCATAGAGAACTTCCATGATGTGAAGGACAACGTCGTTGCCGATCAAGTCGCTCAAAGCCAAGGGGCCCATCGGATGGTTGAAGCCCAGTTTGCATACGGAGTCGATATCTTCTTTGGATGCTACGCCTTCCATCAAAGCCTGGATAGCTTCGTTGATCATGGGGATAACGACGCGGTTGCCTACGAAGCCCGGGAAGTCTGCAACTTTAACCGGGGATTTGCCGATTTCTTCGGATACTTCTTTGATTTTTGCGAACGTATCTTCAGAAGTAGCGATGCCGTTGATGAGTTCGATCAATTTCATGACCGGAGCCGGGTTGAAGAAGTGCATGCCGATAACTTTGTCCGGACGTTTTGTAGCTGCGCCGATCTGCGTGATGGACAAAGAGGACGTGTTGCTGGCCAGGATCGTGTGTTCCGGGCAGAGTTCGTCTAATTCTTTGAAGATAGCCGATTTGATTTTCAGATCTTCGATAGCAGCTTCAACAACGAGGTCGATGTCTTTCATGTTGTCGGCCGTGCGGGTAACGAAACCGGAAATGCGGCCCATTACGGCGTCTTTTTCTTCCTGCGTCATTTTTTCCTTGCTGACCAATTTCGTTAAGGCTTTATCAATTTTAGCTTTGCCGCCGGCGATGAATTCGTCTTTAATATCATTCAAAACGACTTCGCAACCGTTAACAGCAAATACCTGAGCGATACCGGAACCCATGGTGCCTGCGCCAATAACCATTACCTTTTTACAAAACATGTTAAACTCCTCCTTATTTCGCGTGATTTTTTTCACGATTCTCTTTCGAAAACTCACGCGCGATATTAAAATAAGTTTCACTGCTTACACTCATAGTATATCACGTTTTCCAAAAAAATCTACCGAAAAAACGCGATTTTTCCAAAAAACTGCATATTATGTATACGTTTTTTTAATACATAAACCATGTCCAATACTTTTATTTCATCATTCGATACCAAAAGCGCCGTTTACTACGTTATATTATGAACGTTGGTCATACCAGATTATGTAATTTTTCACAATTCATTTTTTTGCCCTTCGCCGACGTTTAAGGCCTGCAAGATACGGCGTCTTTGTTCGTATTGCCGCCGGTACATGGCCGTGTTGTCCTTGTTCGGCCCAAAGGTCTTGTGGACAGCGAGCTGCCGCTGGAGGGCCTGCTTGAGGTCGGCAATGTCGCCGGCTCCATAGGCCGCTACAATGCAGTTCGTCGGCACGGCGCCGCCGGCGACGCGCAGCGTTGATACCTGCGTGTCCAGCATGTCAGCCTTGATCTGGTTCCACAAATCGTCGCGGCTGCCCCCTTCCGTAATGGTCAGCGTCGTCAAGTCGATGCCTGCCGCCCGGTACCGGTCGGTGACCTCCATGTAATCGTAGCCGATGCCTTCGAGGACGCAGCGCCACATCGCCCCCTGGTCCGAGTCGAGGGTCAGGCCCGTGAAGGTACCGCGCACATGGGGGAAATCGCCGTTGCCGCCCGTCAGGTAGGGAATGAACATCGCCCCGTCGCAGCCCGCTGGATGGCGTTCCGCTAACTTATCCAGCTCGGCGTAGTATTCGTCGTCTTCGCGGCGGCAGACAGAGTCCTTAAACCAGCGCAGGGCCAGGCCGCCGGTCCGCACCATGCCCCAATAGAAATACGTCCCCGGCAAGGTGCCCGAATTGAAGATGAGGCCGCTTCCCGGTACGGACAATTCGGGGATGATGCCGTCCGTAGCGGCGCAGAACATAGCGCACGTGCCGGCTACGTCGACGGCCTTGCCCGCTTCCAGAATGCCGCTGCCCATCATGGATTCCATCGTATCGCCGGCGCCGGCGCAGATGGGAATGCCGGCGGGAAAGCCCGTTTCCAGGGCGTCGGCTTCGCAGAGACGGCCAATAATGTCCCAGGGCTTGACGATGCGCGGCATGTATTTCTTGTCGATGCCCAGGATGCGCAGCTGCTCATCGGACCACTCCTTGGTCACGACGTTGTAACCCAGGCCCCAGCCGGACATAGCGCCCCAGTCGATAAAGGCGTCTTCTCCCTGCAATCCGGCCAGATGCATGAGGACGTACGGGCAGTTGTGGACGAACTTGACGCCCTTTTCCTTAAAGGCCGGAATATGCTTCATGAACCAGCGGGCAAACATGGCCGGGAACATGACGTTCGGCTCGGCGTTGCCCGTTTCGGCCGCCCAGATATCCAGCTTCAAGGCCTTCAGCCCTTCTACGTCGTCGGCCGTGCGGCTGTCCAGATAATTGACGTACGGCGTCACGGCGTTTCCTTCGGCGTCGATGCCGGCGATGCCGCAGATGATGCCGTCGCCCATGATAGCCCGCACCGCCGCCGGGGAAATCCCCTTTTCTTCCAGCTGGCGGCTGCACGACGCCATGCACTGCTTGATGAGGCGGTAATATTCATCTACGTCCATCTGCACCCAGCCGGGATGAGGATAATACAGCGTCGTCTTAGCCGTATCCATAGCTACGCATTCCATGTCCTCGCTGTACACGGCGACCTTTACGCTCTGCGTCCCGGCGTCAAATCCCAAATAATATTTCTTTTCCATATCCATTACCTGCCCTTCTATCTTGCGGCAAATCAAAAAAAGGCCGGAATACATCCAGCCTTTTCGCACTTGAGAACGGCACGGCAAACACACCTGTGCCACGCCCGAAGTCTTTTCTCATCCAGACTATACTGTCGGTCCCGGAATTTCGCCGGGTCAGCTCCCTCAGGAGGTTGCGGACTATCACCGCCGGTCAGGACTCTGAAAGGATTTCCCTTTCTCACCTTGCCTCAAAGACTAAATATATTAATGTAAATATATTATGTATTTTTTACATATATATCATACTACGATGGAATGGAAAAAACAAGTAAGACGACGGCAAAAGCAAAGCCCGCCCGGTGAAACGCCTTTGTCCAGACGCCGGTGCCCTATTCACCGCGCTGCGCTCCATAGTGCTCCTGCAGATATACTTCCGTAAACTCGATGAACCGTTCCAGCAGCGGCGACAAGAACTGGTTCTTTTTCCAGACCATGTAGCTGCCGTTTTCGATGAACGGCTTCATAGGGCGCATGCACAAGCCCGGCAAGACCGTGTCGAAGTCCAGCCCCAAGGCCAGGCCGACGCCGTTGTCCGTCAGGACCATCTTGTTGTATGCCGACAGATTCATGTACACGGCCAGGCGCACGTCGGACTGCCATCGCCCCAGCCAGGCTTCGACCTGATTTTTTACGGACAAGCGGGCCGGCATGATGAGGCGCTGCCCGGCCAGATCCTGCGGCTCGACGGCCTCCTTCGCCGCCATGGGATGATCCTGCCGCATCAGCACGGTCCAGCGGTCCTTGAGAGGCATGCGCAGGTAGCTGTACTTGCTCACGTCTACGGGCTCAATGAGTAGTCCGAAATCGAGGGTTCCCTGCTCGATGCGCTCCTTCACGTCGTCGGCAATGCCCGTATACAAGGTAAACTGCACCTCTCCATAGGCCTGCTGAAAGGCCGCCATGACCTTGGCCATAGGCTCCAGATTCTTCGTCTCGCCGCAGCCGATGGCGATTTCGCCGGAAATGACCTCGTCCTGCCGCGACACTTCCTTCGCCGTCTTTTCGGCCAGGTCGACGAGCTCCTGGGCCCGGCGGCGCAGTATCATGCCCTCCTCAGTCAGTATGATGCTGTGCTTGCTGCGCTTGAACAGGGACACGCCGAACTCTTCCTCCATCTGCATGAGCTGGCGCGACAAGGTAGGCTGCGTGATGTGCAGCATCTTGGCCGCCTTCGTAATATTCTCTTCTCTGGCAACGACTAAAAAATACTTCAGCACGCGCAGTTCCATGTCCCATTCCCCTTTCGGCAAACATCCCTCGAACCTTGAAGGCCATTCTTAAAATATATACGTAATCGTATCATTTTTCCCCATAAAATTCAATCTTGGAGCTGCTGCAAGGAAAAAGGGCCTTCTCCTCTGCGGGAAAAAGCCCTCTCTCGTTTATTTATTGATGATCTTTCCGATATTCTTCAATTCGATGGAAATGGTGCCGTCGGGATTATTGATAAACTGGATATAGTCCGTGTTTTCGATGTATTCCGACGGGAAAATGATTTCAATGCCCGTGTCGGTCTTGATCTTGTGGCTGCGGCCGGCCCGTTCGGCAAAGGCCTTGGCGATAGGCACGTCGGCAGGCAGCTTGGCCTCCTCCAGCTGTGCGGCAAATTCATTCCGCATAGCCTGCGAACCGGCGAACACCTCGGCCCCCAGATCCTGCGGCGAAAAGGCTTCGGCCGTCTCGGCGTTTTCGACGAGGTAATTCTTGGCCTTCGATAAGACCTCCACCGTATTTCCGCCGTGATCCTCAGCGACCTTGGCGGCAATCTTGCTGACCAGCTTGACGGCATCCCTGGCCGAAATGACTGACGTGCACTGCAGGAGCCGTTCCGGCAGGATATAGACGTCTTCCCCGTCCATCTGCCGCTTCTTGTCGACAAAGCGGATGGAGAAATCGCCGCAGTGTATGAGGGCGTAGGCCTCTATCTTCTGAGACGCGCCGGGCAGGATAGCGTAATGCTTGATAAGCTTGTTGTACACCGCCCCGTCGTCGTCCAATATCTGATGGGTGTAGGCCGTCTTGTTGTCCAGCAGGAGCACGCCGATGCAGCGCACGTCGGCGTCGTCATTGAAATCGACGACGAGGACGTCCAGCGACGACGGCCCGTCACAGTGCGACAAGATGTCGTAGAGCTGCCGCGCCGTCTGCGCGGCGAACTCGTCGAAGCTGATTTCTCCACCGATGAGCTGCTGCAGCAGGGCCTGATAATTACTCGTCGCGTAAAATACGCCCGTCTGCTGGCCTGCGTCCTGCAGGATGCGGTTCATGCGCTTGTCCACGTATTCGTACACGACGTCGCTGCTGAAATCGAGGTCCTTCTGCGACAAGATGCACATGTTCGTATTGAAATCCAATATATGTAAAATCGCTTTTTGTATCATCATACGTATCTGTTGTTTCCTCCTGTTTATCCTTTATGCAGGGTAAAGACCGTCGCCTCGCGGGAGCAGAATACCCGGAAGGGCAGCCAATGGCCCGTGCCGCGGTTGACGTAGCCGTATGAGCCGCCCTGGCGGTACATGCCGCGCAGGTACTTGAAGCCGACGGACTCGACGACAGGCCCGATAAGGGCGAACTGGGCGCCGTGGGTGTGGCCGCACATCGTCAAGGGAATGCGCCGTTCAAAGCCTTCGTCGATGAAATCGGAATGATGCGCCAGCATGACGACGAAGGCCGATTCGGGCACGCCGTCCAAAGCATGAGCCACGTACTCCCGCCGCTGGGCCGTAAAGGCTTCGTCGCCGCGGGCAAAGCTGTAGTCTACGCCGGCAACGTAAAAGGGAGCGGCATCCTGGCCGGACCGTTCGGCCAAGCCCTCTCCCCGCCCGGCCGACGCCTCTACGGCGCTGTTGCGCAAAATGCGTACCGGTGTCGTTTCCAGCAAGGCCGTAATGGCCTCAAGGCCGCGGTAATACTCGTGATTGCCGTAGCAGTAATCTATGCCGTCGGGAAATTTCGCCGCCATCTCCCGCAGCACGTCGCCGCACTGCGGCAGGAGGGACAGCTCGTCGATGAGGTCGCCCGTAATTTCCACGCGGTTTACCCTCTCCGCCGCCAGCGCCTCCAAAGCCTCGCGGAGCCGCTCGGGACTGACGAACAGCCCCAGGTGGACGTCGGAAATCTGGCCGATTTTATAGCCGTCGAGGTAGTCCGGCAGGTCAGGATAGTGCAAGTCGTGACGTGTTACGGCCAGATAGCTCTCGCCAACGAAATTCCCCAATACGCTCGTGCCGGCCGCCGCCACGGGGATGACCGCCGCGACGCCGCGCAGGAAGGAACGCCGCGTAATCCCCCGCCCCTTCTCCGGCGGTACAGGCGGCATAGTCGTCACGCCGCGCCGTTTCTGCTTCCACCGCCGCAGACGCCGCTCGATAAAAACAGCGGCAGAGGCGACGACCAAGACGGGAAAGGCCAGGAAAAACAGGAAAAACCAGCTGATAGCCCCCAAGGATCCGTACATGAGGAGCATCCCCTCGACAGTTCCCTGCACAGCCGGAAACACTCGCCCGTAGTAAGACAGGCCTGCGCCGGCAATAACCGTCGCTGCCGCCACGAAGACGACCAGCGCCAGCCAGCGGCTGCGGCGGTAGATGTAGTTCCACAGCACGGCGGAGCATACGCAGATGCACGACATGATGATCATGAAATTGATAAAAAAGGGTCCCTTCATCTCGCCATCGCAGTGATTTTACCGTGAGGCCCCGCCCAGGGGACCGACGTCACGTCGCGCCTCGGCAGCCACTGCCAATCCTCCTTTTCCATAAGCTCTCCGCCAATCCGGCGGCCTTCGTAAATAGTCATCTGCCATATTTTATGGGAAAAGACGTGCTTCAGCGTCCCTATGGGCTCGTCGTCGACGGCAATCGTCACGCCGACGCCTTCCGTCAGCTGCCGCACGCCGTCCAAACCATCCGTCCCGTTGGGAAATTCCCACATCGACGCCAGCAAGCCCTGCGGCGGCCGGCGGTGGATGAGCCAGCGTCCATTGTCCTCTACGACGACGACCGTCACCGGCTCTGTCGGCACCTTTTTCTTTACGATGCGCACGGGCAGCTCCTGCTCCCGGCCGGCCCGCTTCGCCATGCATATATCTGCCAAGGGGCATTCGCCGCAGCGGGGATGCTTGGGAATGCAGATCATGGCCCCGAAATCCATCAGCGCTTCGTTGAACGCCCCGGCCCGGCCTTGGGGAATCTGAGCCTGCACCAAGGCCGTGATTTCTTTTTTCACCGGCCCCGACAAGATGTTGCCGTCTATATTGTACAGGCGTGCGAAGACCCGCAGGACGTTGCCGTCTACAGCGGCTTCGGCCTCGCCGTAGGCGATGCTCAGGATAGCCCCGGCCGTGTAGTCTCCGACGCCCTTCAAGGCCAGTATATCCTTCTTATTCTTCGGCACCTTTCCGCCGTACGACGCCGCGACCTCGCGCACGGCCTCGTGGAGATTGCGGGCCCGCGAGTAGTACCCCAACCCCTGCCATTGGCGCAGCACGTCGTCCTGCGAGGCCGCCGCCAGCGTGGGAATATCGGGAAAGCGGTCCATCCAGCTGTCGTAATAGGGCCGCACCGCTTCGACCTTCGTCTGCTGCAGCATGATTTCCGACACCCATACCTTATACGGGTCCCGCGGCACGTCGCGCCGCCACGGCAGGTCCCGCCCGTAGGCGTCGAACCATTGCAGCAGCACCGGCGACCACAAGGCCCCGTCCTTCATATCGTTATCCTTCATATATCTACCATCCTTTCGCAGCTTCCCCGTCGCCGGAAAAGCTGTATCTATAATTATATCGCATCATGTTTAAAAAAGGCAGTCCGTATGCTACAATATATAATGAATAAAAAAGGAGCATACACTATGGAACAGAATCCATTGCACCATATTCTTGAATACAATTTAGACATAGGGAAAACGAAGCCCGATACGGTCCACCGCGACGAATCGTACTGCCCCTTCTGCGACGTAGGCCATTTGAAGAACATCATGGATACCAGAGGCCATATGATTTGGCTGGAAAACGCCTACCCCGTCCTGAAGGACTCCTGGCAGACCCTGATTATCGAAACGGACGACTGCGACGGCGACTTTTCCACCTACGACGCCGCCTACGCCGTCGACCTCATCCGCTTCGGACTGGAAAAATGGCGTCAGGTCAAGGCCATGGAACGCTTCCGCCGCGGCTCCGTCGTATTCTACCGCAACCACGGCTACATGTCGGGCGGGACGATTCACCATCCCCACTCGCAGATCGTCGGCTTCGAGCACTACGACTACCACGACGACATTCAGGCCTGCCACTTTGCCGGCACGCCCATCCTCTGCGAAGAAGGCATAGAAGTCAACCTGTCCCTGCGGCCCATCATCGGATTTTATGAAATTAACCTCATCCTTTCCGACGAAGAAAAGCTCCCCCAGTTCGTACGCTATATGCAGCGCACGGCGGACTATTTCATGTTCAAATTCATCCGCAGCAACGACAGCTACAACATCTTCTTCTACGACTTTCCCGGCGACGACAAGCTGTACGTCAAGATCATGCCCCGCTTCCTGACCAACCCCCTGTTCGTCGGCTACATGATCCCCCAAATATCCAATCCGGGCCATCGAGCCCAGTTCATCGAAGCGATGAAACGTCAGCTCGCCCAGCCTTAACTCACCCACTCCCTATAGAAAGGAAAGATACATGCGTTTATTTGCAATCGGAGACTTACACTTATCAGGCCATCCGCCTAAAAAGCCTATGGAAATATTCGGCCCCCGCTGGAAAGACCACTGGAGCCGCATCCAGGAAGACTGGAACAGCCGCGTCACCGACGACGACACAGTACTCATCGCCGGCGACACGTCGTGGGCCATGCACCTCAAGGACGCCCAGGAAGACCTGGACGAAATCCGCGCCCTGCCGGGACGGAAGCTCATCATCCGCGGCAACCACGACTTTTGGTGGGAAAGCGCCGGCAAGCTCAACCGCATGGACGCCGAGAATAACATGCAGTACCTTTACGGCACGACAGTCACCCTCGACGAAGGGCGCATCGCCGTCTGCGGCACCCACGGCTGGGTCTGCCCCGGCGACATCCACTACAAGGAAGAACGGGACGCCAAGCCCTACCGCCGCGAGCTCCTGCGCGTCGAGCGCACTTTGCAGGAAGCGGAAAAACTCGGCTGCGAGCACACCATCCTGCTCCTCCACTATCCACCGGTCTGCGACCTGACCAAGCCCAGCGGCTTTACGGAGCTCCTGGAAAAATACAAGGTGCCCCTATGCATCTTCGGCCACCTCCACGGCATGCAGCCCAATACGATGTTCCCCCGCCGCTACAACGGCACCCTGCTCCACCTCGTATCGGCAGACTATCGGGACTGCAAGCTCCTGGAAATCACCTTTGACGAGGAGGAAGGAACATGAGCCAAATCGCCCAGAAACACCTCCTGGCCGGCATCATCTTCGGCGATGCCGAAACGGGAGAATACATCTACCTGCCCGGCGGCGAAGTCGGGACGGACAATCCCCTTTGCGTCTTCGAACACGACGGCACGAAGGAAGACGTCCCCCTGGAAGAAGCAGGCTATCTCGTCGACCACCTGACCCTGAAACCCTGCGCCCATCCCGCCTTGGGAAGGCGGTCGTTTTAATACAAAAAATATAAACCCAGCATCATAAAGCGCATACACCTTTCATGATGCTGGGTTTTCGTATATGACAGAACCTTCTTCTGCAGCTGTTTCTTCGGCATCGTTGCCGACAACAAGTCCTGTATCAAGGCAGTTTCTTCCTCAGCAGCTCAACCTCTGTTTCAGCCAAGCCTGTCGCCTTGGCAATCAGGGAGATATCCATACCCATGCGCAGCATGTTAACGGCTATGAAAGATTTTTCTTCACGTCGAGCCTCGGCCATGTCGCTGCGGTAATCCCGCAGGGCTTTTTCCCGCTGCGCGTACTGACGCCGCATGATTTCGTCTTCTGTAAAAGCCATTTCGGCATTGACGACTTCCTTCATGATCGGGTCGCTCATGGCTAATTCCTCCGTTTCTTCGGCGCTGCAATTGGAAACATAGGCATTCCATTTTCCTAAGCAGCATTTTTTGAAAAAACAGACGCCCGCAGCGCGAGCGCCTGTTTTACTAAATGCATATATTACCTCTTAAAAAATCCCTTAACCATTAATGCAATAAAACCTAATCCACTTAATCCTGCAAACGTAATATTTCCTAGGTACAAACTATACAATACGATTAAAAGAACAGCTATACATATCACAAATGCCATCCATTGACCACGTCTATCTATATTCCCTTGTATTTCTAATATTTCTCGCTGACGAATATGCTTAGAGTTTTCTTCAAATTCCCGCAATATAATTTCTGGTGCTTGCGTATAAATCCGCTTGTATTGTTCTAACATTGCTGGCGTAGGAATCGGCCCTTGATACGATTCTTGATGAACAACAGAAACTCCAGATGGATGTTCTGTTGTTTTTCCATTCACTGTCTCTTCTGGAACGGAATGATTTGAAATGGGTTGCTTATGAATTTCCGTTTCTTTTTTGCTCAGTCTTCCCTCCTGCCTCTCCTATGACATTCCATAATATTTGTCCGGTCTTATGCCAACTGTCATTGGTAATAGACTGTGCATCTTCATGCATCCCTTTTGAGTAATCCGTTTGTGGAAAAAGAGAAAATGTCGAGAGGCCGCACATGATCATAGCAAACAATGCTTTCATTTTCATATTGAATGTTTTTGCCATATGGCTACCTCCTGTTTCATATTATATGTCCATAAATTCCCTTATTTTATGACCATAAATTCCCTCATTTTATGGCCATATATTTTATAATTGTATTATACAGCATTTTATCATATTTGCCAGTGCAAAAATAATATAGCCAAACATATATCTACGTACTATAAACAAGACGCCCGCACTGCGAGCGCCTGTTTGTACTTTCCATATGAGATTAGAGTTCCATGCCGCCGTCGACGAAGTTGATTTCCGCTTTCCGTTCGCGGAAGTCGCGATTGCGGTCGAATGGCGCGTCGCTGTAGAGGTAATCCCAACGGCCGCCGGGGAATTCCCAAGCAGGGATATCGGGCATGGCTACTAAGTCATAGCCTAGCCAGTTCGGATTTCCATTGCCAAACCTAATCTGCTCAGACCATAAGTAGTTTGACTCTGTACCCATGCCGGAGAAAATTAAACCTCCTTCAGCATTGTAATGAGCGTTAAACCCATCAGCCGCGCTAACAAGCTGGCCTGTAGCAGGGTCATAGAATGCCTTTGTCAGGAACACCTTCAGCAGCGGCGTGCCATAGCCGTCATAATTCTTCCAAATTCTGCCGCCGTCGTTGTCAAAATCAAATCCATCATACGATCCATGGTTTTTCCATTCCTGAGTATCTTCTGCGACATAACCATTCTGCGCCAGAGAACCATTACCAATCAACTTTCCTGTAACAGTAGCATATACATTCTTCACAGCATTATCATTTTGTCCGACCAGATTTCCCACGGTGTTCGTGCCGCTGACTTGACTCGTATTATACGCATTACTCAATACGCCTGCATTCCAACCGACTAACCCACCGACGTTCGTACCGCCGTTAACCATACCATCCTTGCCGTTACTATCAAAAATGGTATTGAACACCTGGTCTATCGTGCCGCGGTTCGTACCGGCAATGCCGCCGACATTCGTGCTGCCATTGCCGTTGACAACGCCCGTGTTATACGCCGCCGTGATTGCGCCATTGTTTGTGCCGACGAGACCGCCGATGTTCTGCCCATTTTGAACTACAGCAAATTCGCCTTCGTCGACGATGCCGTCGCCGTCACTATCATGCCACGTTCCAGCATTGACGACGCCGTTGTTGTAGACCTGATACTTATAGTAGCTGTCTGCTGCGTCGCGGCCGCCGCTGACCTTACCTGTGTTGATACCGATGAGGCCGCCGACGTTCTGCGTGCCCATGACCTGGCCGGAAAGTTCGTTCGTCAAGCTGGAATGGATGATGTCGCCGTTGTTGACGCCGACCAGGCCGCCTGTACCGGCAGTAGCGCTGTCCTTAGAATCTGTGCCGGAAACGATGCCTGTATTGGAAATGTGGGCATATTCGATTTTTCCTGCATTGACGCCGAAGATGCCACCGGCTCCGCCGCCATGGGCGATGACGACGCCGGAGTTGGTAATGCCGACCATTTCTTCAGCCGTCCCCGTAATCGCCGCATCATTTAAGCCGGCTACGCCGCCGACGTAGGTGTTCCCTTCGACACGGCCTTCATTGCTGTTGCCCATGCCCGTAAGGACGCCTTTTGCCGTATTCCAGCCGACAATACCGCCAACGTAATCAGCGTTTTCAGCAATGACGTCGCCGCGGTTCGTCGCGTTAGTAATCGTCCCTGTTGCTGCTTCATTCTCACGAGTACTAGGATCATCTACACGGCCGTTGATACCGGCAACACCGCCGAAAAACTGGGCGTCTTGGTTTTCATCGGCTACATGAAGGGTGACGTCGTTTTTGACGTATTCAATAGTACCGATATTTTCACCGGCTACGCCGCCGACGTAGTTTTGTCCCGTAATATCGCCGCGGTTAACCAGCGTTTCCTGTTCGTCAGCCGTAATCTTGCCGGCGTTCGTCCCGGCAATGCCGCCGACGAAATTTTCGCCCGTAATGGACGCGGAGCTGTCGTTGACGAGATTGGTCAAAACAGAATCTGCGCTGGCATTGCTGCCGACAAGGCCGCCAACGTAGTCGTGGCCATTAATTTCGCCGTTGTTTCGGCCGTTGGTCACGCTGCCACCGTTAGAGCCGACGAGGCCGCCGACGTAGTCGTTGCCGTCGACGCTCGTAGCATTGACGACATTTTCAACAGTATTCGCATCACCTTCAACAGTATTTGTATCACCATTTTTGCCGATGATGCCGCCGACGTTGTCCTGGCCGCTGACGATGCTTTCGTTGTAGCCACTGTACATCTTGCCTTCATTGATGCCGATAATGCCGCCGACGTTGCTGCTTCCCGTCGCACCACCGTTGGTCACGCCGAGACTGTCAACAAACTGCACATCTCCTGTATTGCTGCCGACGACGCCACCGAGGCCACTAGAAGTAGTAATCCCAGTAGTAACTGTTACGGCGCTGTCACTATAGCTATTACCCAGAGAGCCTTCATTCGTTCCCACTAGTCCGCCTGCAACAGTATTGCTTCCAGCAATAACGCTGCCCGTACTTTCCACGTCATAAACACCGCTACCAGTCAATAATCCATCTTCATCAAAATTGCCTTTACCCTTATTCATACCTGCAATACCGCCGGCGTTGCCGTCAGAAGTTACAGTATTGCCAAAGGTTACGACGCCTTCAATACGGCCTTTGTTGACGCCGGCGACAGCCCCGGCAGCACTTGCACCGGTAAAGTTGCCGCTGTAAATATTGACGTCTTTCACCGTGCCACCTTCTCCAACGGTATCAAAGATGCCGGCGTTGCCCTGATCAGAATTGACATTCAGACCGATGATACGATTGCCGCGGCCGTCAAAGGTGCCTGTAAAGCCGCTGGTACTTCCCGTACCGATGGCTTCGTAATCTTTTACGCCGCTGGCGTTGATGTCGCCCATGAGGGCGTAATTGTAGCCGAGGGCATCTTTACCGGCTGCTTGTATTCCCTTCAGTTGTTCGCCGTTGCTTACTTCTACGTAGACAAAATCTTTAGCATCCTTCTCTTTACCGTTGATATAAAATTTTAAATTATTAAGTTCTGCTTGGAATGTGTGGTTATTATTATCGTACTTCTTAAAATCATAGGCGCCGTCATCCCACATGTCGACAGTCAGTTTTGCGCTGCCCGATTCTGTTACATTCAAGTCAATCCGATTATGTGTATCCGTGTTAAAGCTATGCATAAAATCATGCATATACTCAACAGCGATTGTTTCGTTCAGCTCATCAACAGCTTGAATCGTCGTCTTCCCGTTTTCAACAGAAGAAATCAATGCGTTGGCAATTTTCTGAGCCTCATCTTCAGTAATTCCTTCTACTTTACCTACAGCCGTCAAAATATTACTTACCAATGTATCTTTGTTGTTACTAGTAATTTCCTGCCCATTAATAGCGCTTTCAACAGCTTCCGTGACGCGGTCAGCCTGCACCTTACCGATATTGGTCAGCGTCAGTAGTACTTCGCCGTTCGCACCTTTGCTGGTTAGTTTCATATTGCCGCCTATGTCGAGGTCGCTGTCGACGAATACGTCACCTTGGGCTTCAACCTTTAAACTGCCGCCGGCAGTTATCAGACCTTGTTCCTGATTGCCAAAGAAAAGGTTGACATTGCCGTCGATGATATTCCCTGCATCATCTTTTTCCGTACCATTCGCAACAATGGTAATGTCGCCGTTTTGTTTGGATTCACCGGTTGTATAGGCAAAGCGATCGCCAATGTCGGACATGGCCTCATACGGGTCGCCGACAGTGCCGGGCGTCCAGCCTTCGGCCATGGAATCGATACCGGGAATAGAGAAAGATTCTCCTTCGGCTGCCGCCGTGAGCTTGCCGTAGACATCGACATTACCAGCGTTGATTATAATGTTTGGATCGTTGTTCGTATTCCCCGTGGCCGTCACGGTGCCGTAAATGACGACATCGCCGTCGGCGTTGATGGAAACGGACGAGCCATAGAGCTGAGAACTGCTGCCCAAGGACACATCGCCTGTCACCTTGTCTTTATTGGTATCAGTTACATTAGCATTGATATTCAGTGCGCCGTCGCTGTAAATGAGGCCGCCGAAGTAGCCGCTGCCACCGGTAGCTTTGAAGTCGTCTAGCGTAAGGCCTGCGCCGTACACGGCAATACCGGCGTCGTTGTTGATGCCCAAATCCTGCCAGTTAAAGTTCAAATCATTTTTCGAACCATCAGCCTTGATGATCGTCAGCAAGGGGTCATAGGCCGTGCCGTACTGGATAGACCCGATACCGCTTAAATCAGGCGTAATTCTATCTTTTTCCCCGGAAAAATAATCTTCGCTATGTGGAAGGAAGGCATTGAGTATCGGTGTGGAATTATCATACCAGCGCCATCCCCTGTCCTCGTTGTCAATATTTGCATTTTTATCGCCACTAGTAGTAGTAAAGTCAAAACCATCATACTCATATTTATCAAATCGACTATCATAAGTAATTAACTTAGTATGATGACCTTTACTTAACTTCTGAAATGACTTGGAATCTGGCTCAATGTAATATCCATTTGTGACCTTAAAACGACTGGTAGCACCGGCAGCTACCTCGCCTATAATAGTGCCTAAACCATTTGTCACAGAATTGCCATCTTTATCTTGAGCATATAAGTTTCCTGTCGTATATACGTTTGTAATATTAAGTTTCAACTCAGTCTGAGAGTTTCCTGTACCATCTCCCGCTATATAGCCGACAATGCCACCAACCGTATTTTCTTTTTTATCTTGGTTTTGGAAACTCCGAATTGTCCCTAAATTATAGGCATTTTCAATATATGAATATTCGTCCCACAGTTCCCAACCTCTATCACCATTCAAATCACTCTTATTTGCATACATCCCAACAGCGCCGACAATACCGCCGACCTGACTGCTAGCTTCTGTATTGTTGTTGACTACAGTAATATTACCAGTATTAAAAGAATTGCTGATACCGCCCTTGTAGAACCAGCCGGCTATGCCGCCGACGACGTTGTAGCCGTTGTAAATAGCCCCAGCGTTATAAGCCTTGTCGACGTATCCGCTGAGACGGCCGACGATACCGCCGACGTGGCGAGCATAAAACGTATAGGTTTCATCGCCAATTTGTCCTTTGTTATATACGTCGTACAAAACAACGTGGGCCGACGTTTGTTCCGTAGTATCGCCGACGATGCCACCCATATTGACGGAAACACGTTTCGTAGCCGCATCTGCTACATCACCGGTTCTTCTAGTCGTATTAATCGTCCCTAAATTATAGGAACCTGTAATTTCCCCATTGTACATCATGCCAGCTACGCCGCCGACGCCCATGTAACCGCGGACGTCACCCGTATTATAACTGTCGCTGACGGCAGCTTGTTTCGTCCCATTTTTTAATTCATCAAGAGAAGCCGTCTTGTTGCGATCGATTTTACCGACGATACCTCCCGTATTAGCAGCCTTACTAGCGTCGCTGACGTTAGCACCATCGGTAATATCTAAAGAATGGACAGTGCCGCGATTGGCTCCGGCTTTGATATATACGTTGTCACCGTCTAAATAGCCGACGACGCCGCCCATATTGCCGACGATGTTTTCTTCACCGCCTTGATCGCCAAAACGTATTAATTCTTTTACATACTCCTGTCCATTGCGCGCGCCTGTCGCCATAATATCTCCGCCATTATTTGCGCTGGATTGGACAGTATATGAACCAGAGCTATCATTGCTGCTGCCAAAATAACCAACTACGCCGCCGACATTATGGGCGCCGCGGATATCGTTTTCCCTGTTTATCGCATTTTCAATATTCGTATCAACGGCCTTGCCGACGATACCGCCGACGTTGCCGGCGTCATAAAAATCATTCCCAGCTTGCTGATTACTATGAGCATCGCCGCTGTTCGTTACATCTTTTAATGTACTGGCAGAAACGTTCCCGGCTATGCCGCCGATATTTGCAACATGTACCCCTGTTATATCCTGCGTTGTCTCCCCTTTATAATGATTCGTATGGAACGTATACGTTTCTTTGTCATACCCGGTCGCCGTCACGTTGCCGCTGTTTTCGGCATTTTGAACCGTGCTATCTTGCTCCATCTTGCCGACGATGCCGCCGACGTTGTAGGCTCCCGTCACGTCGAGGCGGTTGTAGACAAGTTTTTTTCCGTCGCCAATAGTCGAATTAACGGCATGTCCGACTAAGCCGCCGACGTTATACCCGTCGCCGGACACGTTGCCGAGGTTGTAACTGTTACCATATAACATACCATTATACATATAACCGATAAGGCCGCCGACGTTGCTGATAGCACCGCTATTATTATCAGAGCTACCATTACTTCTAATCGTCCCCGTATTAATCAAGTTTTCAAAAGTCGCATCTGTTTTTACCGGTTGCGAAGCATTTGAATTACCAACGTTATCTATTTCATTACCTGTATAGCCGACGATACCGCCGACGTCTGTATTACCAGTTACGGCAGCGCTGTTCGTCGCATTGCTGATGTGAGTATTTCCGATAGCCGCACCGACTACGCTGCCTACGACGCTGCCGCCAGTAATAGAACCGCTGACTAGAGTAACATTATTGATAGTCGCATTATGGGCAACGCCGAATAAACCGACATTCACTTTATTAGGCTGGTTAATGGTCAAGCCGAAAATATTGTAATCCATGCCGTCGAATTTCCCATAAAAGCCGTAGTTTCTATTTTCAACATTGACTTTGCCTGTGTTACTATCTAATCCGATAGGATTAAAGCCAGAAGCCGCCGTTCCCGTCGCGTCGATGGAGTTACGTAGGGCGTAGTTGCCGCCGAGGTTCGTGTTGATGGCTTGGAGCTGGTCTACGTCTTCGACCCACATGTAGCCGTCTTGTTTTGTAAATGTTCCATTATTGACTGTGGCAATAGCGTCACCGTTGTTTTTGCCCGCATAGCCTCCATTTGTTTTATCATAAGCGTCGTAGCCTACGATCAAGTTGCTGGTATCATCAGTAGTATTTACAATAATTTTGTCAGCAGATAGCTTTTCATGACCGCTTACATCTTTCAGCCGTTCCGTATCGATGACGATACGGCCATCGCCTTCAAAGGTGACATTTGTCGCGTTGATGTTTCCGAGGCTCATGAGTTCGGCACTAGTAATCGTTCCCTTGTTCATTATATCTTGAACAGTTTGGTTTGGTTGAATCTTCTTAATTGCATCGTCCAGATTTTTGTTCGATACGTACAAACTGCCGACGTTGATCTGGGCGCTGTTGCCGATCTGCACGCCTGCCGGGTTTACGATGTAGATGTTGCCGTTATTGTTTGCATTGATCGTGCCGTATATTTGAGAAATATTGCCTGTATTGACATAATTCAGCGTATTGTACTTGGCGTCAGGGCCATTGAAATTGACCGTCGCGCTACCGCCGACGCTGAAATCCTCCCATTTAATGACGGCATTATGTTCATTTTGAACAACGTTCATCTGCAAATCGTTCGGCCTCGTAATACTGCCGTTACCGTGAACAAACTTCCCGCCGCTCGGCAGCGTGTTATTGGCAATAACCGACGTCGCCGCAAAAGCCATCGGCGCGGCCGAGAATAAAGCCACCCCCGTTATGAGGCACAGGCCGATTTGCCGTTTTAAGCGTGTATATTTCTCATGTTTACTCATGTATATTCCTCCATCATTGGTCTATGGTATTGGTTAAAACATCTTATAGAGTTGGAACCAAATGCGGTCGTCGTGGTCCGTCGGCTCGGACAGGTCGCGGCGGCCGTCGATTTTGCGGGCCCAATCAAGCTGGGCGTGCCAGTCGTTGGGCAGGCTGTAGCGAAGGCCCAGGCCCCAGCCGTACAGGTGCTCCGTGGCAAAATCGTTCGCTTTATTGTTGACGTAGCCAGCATCAATAAAGGCCGCGGCTTCTAATCCTTCAATGCCTGTCTGGCGGCGGATTTCAGCGCTGCCCAGCCAGCCGGCATCGCCGTAGCCTTCGCCGTTGCCATAGGCCCGGACGCCGTTAATCCCGCCGAGGTAGAACTGCTCGCTGCCATCCAAAGCGCGATTGGCTAACTGTCCCTGGAAGCGGACGCGGTAGTTCCACGGGCCGTCGTACCATATCTTTAGGACGCTGCCCGTCAGCTTGTGATAGGCTCCGTCGTAGTATGCGCCGGCGCCGTCGCCATCGCTCTGAATATCGCCGTACCAGTAAATCAGGTCATATTGGGTGAACTCATTGGGATAATACTGGCTTCCGCTGATGCCGACATGCCATACGTCGGCGTCTTTTTCCGTCTTATATTCGGGAGCATTAAACCAGTTATTGAAATTTAACCGGTCTTCAATGCGGCGGCGGTCGTAGCCGTAGATAGCCGTCAGGCGGTTCATACGGTCGCGGTACAAGGGCGTCATGCCGTAGATGCTGATGCCTCTCGATTTGCCCAAGGAATTGTAAAAATCATTCGTATGGAGCTCATACATGCTCTGGCTGTAAGCGATGCCGACGCGCGTTCCGTCGTACCCTACTGGCGTTTCATAGCGGACGCTGTAGCTCTTGACGTCGTGGCTGGACAGCATGCCGCTCAGGGTAATCTTGTCGCCGTTATGGCTGAGGTTGTTGATTTCCGTGTTGAAGCCGTAACGGTAGCGGCCTGAATAGTAGCCACCCCCATTATCAACAAAGACATAGTTGTTCCACACCGGCCGGTCTTGTACCTGCACGTCGACAGCCGTCGTTCCCGCTTCCTTTCCGGGACGGAGAACGGCGCGGGCCGTCACGCCGGGCAGGTCGTTGAGGTTGTTCATGGCCAATTCCAGATTGCGGTCGGTCATGACATCGCCGGCCTTGAGCTTGTGCAGATATCCCTCGAGAACGGAATCTGCCACGTCGGACGTGTTCTGCGTCACGCGGATTTCATCGTATTTCGCTACGTATACTTTAATCTCCAAGCTGCCGTCAGCGATCTCCTGCGGCGGCACGACAGCCTGAGCAACAGTATAACCATTGTTCTTAGCATAATCTGTAATCTTATCTGTCAGCTCCTGCAGCTCTGCTACCTTTACGCTGCGGTTGCTATATGCCTGTAATATTTCTTGCAACTGCCCTTGCTTATCAGGCAGAATAAATCCTGTCAGAGTAATTTTCCGCACATAAAAAGCCGGCACTTCTTCTGTACCGGTATTACCGGGCTGATAGCCGTCCGGCACAGCTTGATCTACGACAACGTCCTGCCGGCCCGTCCGATAATATGGATGGGTCGTCACTGCTTCTTTATCAAACGTCGGAATTGGCGACTGGGCCCAAGCCGAACAACTCATCAGCAGTCCTAAGACAATCGTCAAATGAAGAGTTTTTGTCATAAATACACCCCTCTAATACCATATAAAATATGATCATTAATAAATAATTACAGATATATAATATATCACCACCCCATTATTTGGCAATATCCCCTATGAAAAATTCCCATCTCTAATACACATAAATATACTTTCGTATATTTACCAGCCAGCGGAAATACTATAAAAAAAGAGCGCAGCTTCTGAAGAAACTACGCTCACTATATTAGTATTTTTTCTCTTTTATTTCAGCAGGCCCTTTTCTTCAATAAAATCCGACACCATATCGGCAGCCGTCGCCGTAATGCGGATGCACTGCTTGCGGTATTCCGGCGTACCGAAGCTCAGGCGGTTGAGAGCGCGGCAGCACGTCGTGCCGAAATGAGCCTTAAAGCGGTCGTGAAATTCATGGGTATATTGATATACTTCGGGCAATTCCTTTTCCGACGGGTCGAGACGGCCGACCAGAGAGCTGATAATCAGACAGGAACCGCTCAGTGCGCCGCATACGCAGCCTGAGCGGCCGATACCGCCGCCTAAGCCGCAGGCCATGCGGATGGCCACGTCGGGAAGATTCAGATTCATGCTGTCATTGCAGGCCTTGACGACCGATTCGACACAGTTATTTCCTTCTAAATGATATTTTTCGGCAAGCTTGTATACACTTTCCAATTCATAACCCCTCCTATGGTATAATCAGGGTTCATTATACCATGAAGGACGATTACTTGCCAAACAAGGCCGCCGCGTCGGCCATATTCTGCCGAATATCGACGGCAAAGGGACATCGCGTTTCACAGGCGCCGCACTGGATGCATTCCGATGCCGTATGAGGCAGTACGGCGTAATGCTCCCGTACCGTTTCAGGAATATCGCCCTGAGCCTTGCACAGGTTGAGGAATTTTGTCACTGCCGCCACGTCAATCCCCTGAGGGCAGGGTGCGCAGTGGCCGCAATACATGCACTGGCCCTTCCAGCTGATGTTCGGGAAGGACGCCAAGGCCGCGGCATAGTCTTTTTCTTCATCTGACGCGTCTTCATAGGCCAGATTCCGCTTCATTTCCTCTACAGTCCGCGCGCCGTTCATAATAGACGCCACGGCCGGCCGGTCCAAGGCATAGCTCATGCACTGGAACGGGGTCAACGCCTTTCCGGCCGGCGAAATATCGCCGCGGAGCAAGTCTCCGCCGCCGAAGGCTTTCATGACAGTAATGCCTACGCCCAGCCGCTGGCACGTTTCATACAGCAGTTGCCGCTGCGGGTCCATATTGAGCAGGGGCTTTTCATAGCTTTCGGGAGCCCACAGGAGCTCCAAGTTTTCGTTGCCGGGCTGCAGGTCGTAGCAGGGATTGACGCTGAACATAAGCACGTCAATGAGACCGCTTTCAACAGCTGCCAGGGCCGCCTGCGGGTTATGGCTCGACAGGCCGATGCTGCCGATGACGCCGGCTGCTTTCAGCTCCAAGGCGTATGCCATGACGTCTCCCTCCTGAATGCGCTGCCAATCCGACAGGGAATCGACGTAATGAACCATGCCGATTTCCAGATGATCCGTCTTCAGCCGCTTCAGCTGGTCTTCAAAGCCTGCTTTGACATCTTCTATATCACGGGTCCGCTTATACTGCCCATCCTTCCAAATCGTGCACAAATGAGCCTGCAAGACGAACTTGTCTCGCCGCCCCTGCAAGGCCTTGCCCAACGCGTCGCGAAATGCCGGATGGGGCGCATACAAGTCGATGCAGTTAGCCCCCTGTTCTTCCATAACATTGATAAAGTCTTCTGTCCATTCGGGATGCTCTACCATGCCTTCACAGCCAAAACCGATTTCTCCGACGGAAAGGCCTGTCCGTCCTAATACTCTGTATTTCATCCTATCCTACCTCCTGACTATATCCTTTCCTAATGTTGTAAGCATAGCATATAGAGTCCACTTTAAGTCAAGCCGTTTCTTACAAGTCCTTCTGCATGAAAATAGCCGGAATAGGATTGTCATAGTACGGCGGGATTTCGTAAAATCCATATTCTTTATACAGGCTCATTGCCGCCGTCATAAACGGCAAGGTGTCCAGGCGCATGTACTGGTAGCCAATCCGCCTGGCATCGCCGATACATTGCTCCATGAGAAGCCGGCTGAGTCCCTGTCCCCTGTATTCCGGCCGGACATACAGCCGCTTCAGCTCACAGCACCTTTCGTCGAGACGATGAATGGCCGCACAGCCTGCGAGCTGCCCGTCGTCACGGCACAGGCCGTACAGCCGCCCGTCGGGCAGGCCGTATTTTTCCTCTACATGGTCCAGCTCATCGCCGTAGCCCTGCGCTGCCAGACAGGATTTCACCGTCTCGTCTGTCTCGACCAGCATAGCCGTATATTCGCAAAACAGCTGCCGTATATCGTCCAGTCTATCATATGCCAATACAATCTTCATATCCATACCCTCCCCTGCAGGCATTCGGTCTATACCTGTATTATAACAGAAATCTGCCGATTTCTACCGGTAGCGTTTCACATATAATATACAAACGGCGCATCGCCAAAGGCCAGGCTCACATCGGAAGCTGCCGCAACGCAAAAAATCTGTCTCCTTGCAGAGGCTATCTGACAAGAAGACAGATTTTCATAACGATAGGCCGTTAAGACCTTAAATCAGCCCAGCAGCATGCTGCACGATGAGGCTGACTACAGACACGCTGAACCAGCAGACCAAGCCCAGCAGGATAGGACGAAGGCCATTGCGAAGCAATGAGCGCAGGTTGGTGCGCAGACCGATAGCCGCCATGGCTGCGATGATCATGAATTTCCCCAGCTGGCCCAGAAAATGAGATACGTCGGCCGGCAGGATGCCTGTCGTGTTGACGATGGAGGCCGCGACAAACCAGGCGATAAAGAAGGGAAATACTTTTTTTAGGCTGAATGTACTGCCCTGGGCGTCATTCTGCTTGCGCCGGGCCACGATGACGGCCATGACCAGACAGACCGGCACGATCATAAGAGCCCGGGTAAGCTTCGTAATAGTCGCCAGGCTGCCGGCTGCATCGCTGTAGGAATAGCCTGCGGCGACAACGGACGACGTGTCGTTAATGGCTGTGCCGGCCCACATGCCGAAGCCGGCGTCGCTCATGCCCATGAGGTGGCCCAAAAAGGGAAAGATAAAGACGGCAGCGATGTTGAACAGGAAAATCGTCGAAATGGAAAAGGCCACGTCTTTTTCCTTGGCTTCGATGACCGGCGCTACGGCGGCGATAGCCGAACCGCCGCAGATGGCCGTGCCGGCGCCGATGAGGGTCGTCGTCTTAAATTCCAGGTCGAGAAGCCGGCCGACGGCGATGGCTACGAGAAAGGCCGTCGCCAAGGTGCAGACCATGACCGACACCGATTTCGCTCCCGTATCCAGCACATGGTATAAGTTCATTTCAAAGCCGAGCAAAATAATCGAATACTGGAGCACCTTCTTGCCCGTATAGGCAATTCCCTCTTCCAGCACGGCAGGCCGCCGGACGGAGGCAAAGACCATCCCCAGCAGAATCCCGAATACGGGCCCGCCGATGATGGGGAAATACTGACCCAGAAAATAGGCCGGAACAGCAAACACGAGGGTAAAGGCCAAGCCTTTCCATACATTCATGCAGATACACTTCCTTCATATCGTATTTGAAAACGTCATGAAAGAAGTGTATCATGGTATTATGTATATGTAAAATTGTATTATTTTATCGTTTTAATAGGTGATTCATTATGGATATTTCTATGACGCTGCGCCATCTATCCGTCTTTCTCGCCGTCTGCGAGGAAAACAGCATGACCGGCGCGGCCAAGCGGCTGCACATGACCCAGCCTTCAGTCAGCCAAACTATCAAGGAATTGGAAGATGCCTACGAGGTCTGCCTCTTCGAGCGGCTGGGACGGCGGCTGCACATCACGCCGGCTGGACAGAGCCTCCTGGCCTATGGACGGCAAATCTTGTCGCTGACAGCCCAGGCCGAACAGGCCCTTCACTCCTTCAGCCGCACGGCTCCCGTGCGCATCGGCGCCAGCGTGACTATCGGCGAGGTATTCCTCGTCGAGCTGCTCCAGCAGTTAAAGAGCCGTCATCCTGCCCAGGAAATCTTGTCGGAAATCCACAACACGAGCGAGCTGGAGCACATGCTCCTGCGCGACGACATCGATCTGGCCCTGGTCGAAGGGGACATTTCGTCGCCCTATTTATTGTCTTCACCCTTCATGGTCGACGATCTGGTCGTCGTCGCGCCGCCGTCCTGTCCCCTGGCCCAGCACGCCTCCCTTTCGGTACAAGAACTGTGCGGCCTGACCATGTACCTGCGCGAGGAAGGCAGCGGCACGCGGGATCTCTTTCTTCAGACCATGGAGCAGCATCACGCCGCCGTGCGCATTGCCGGCTCGTTCAACAATACGGAAGCCCTGAAAAAGGTCGTCATGGCCGGCCTGGGCGCTACCATCCTGTCGCGCCGCCTCGTAGACGAAGACATCGCCGCCGGGCGCCTCGCCCTCCTGCCGGTAGACCGCGTCGCCTTCAAGCGCATCTTCAAAATCGTCCGCCACAAGGACAAATTTATCACGCCGCCCCTGCAAGCCGTCATTCAGGCCTGCCAGCAGCACGACCAGTGGTTTTAAAAAGCCCATATAAAGGTATATAGAACAAAAGGGAAACGCCTGCGAACAGGTCGTTTCCCTTTTGTCTACTGGGGATGATATATCAGATATATTGACATACGACGTCGGTCATCGTATGGGTATCTGCTTTTTTGAAGCCCTCTTTATACAGGTCGGCTGTACGCCAGCCATCGGCCAGAGCCTTGTCGACAGCAGCTTCGATAGCGTCGGCAGCGGCGTCTTCGTCCAAGGAATAGCGCAGGAGCATGGCTGCCGACAAAATGGTAGCGCAGGGATTGGCAATGCCTTGTCCGGCAATGTCCGGCGCCGAGCCGTGAATGGGCTCGTACAGGCTGGTAAGCTCGCCGATGGAAGCCGAAGGCATCATGCCGATGGAACCGCCCAATACGGCTGCTTCATCGCTCAGGATGTCGCCGAAGAGGTTGCCCGTGACGATGACGTCGAACTGCGTCGGGTCCAGGGCCAGCTGCATGGCGCAGTTGTCGACGTAGTAATGATTCAGGGCGATGTCGGGATAGTCCTTGGCGACGTCTACGACGGTGCGCCGCCACAGGCGGGACGTAGCCAGAACGTTGGATTTATCGACGGACGTGACCTTGCCGCGCCGTTTCCGCGCCGCTTCCATGGCAAAGCGCGTAATGCGCTGTACTTCGGGCACGCTGTAGTTTTCCAAGTCCCAGGCTCGTTCGACGCCGTTATGGATTTCCGATTCGCATTTGTCGCCGAAGTAAATGCCGCCGATGAGCTCGCGGACGATGACGATGTCCGTGCCGGTGACGATGTCCGGCTTCAAGGGCGAATACTCGGCCAGTACGGGAGATACCTTGACGGGACGGAGGTTGACGTACAATCCCAAGGCCTTGCGCAGGCCCAAAACGGCCCGTTCGGGACGGAGGGACGGTTCAACGTTGTCCCACTGGTCGCCGCCGACGGCACCGAAGAGGACGGCGTCGGCCTTCTTCGCCGCTTCGACCGTATCGTCGGGCAGTGGCGTGCCGTATTTGTCATAAGCCGTGCCGCCGGCGTCCTTCGTCTCGAAGGTCAGGCCGATATGAAATTTGTCGTCTATTTTCTGCAGCACCTTGACGGCTGCGTCGGTAATTTCCTTGCCTATCCCATCGCCGGGAATGACTACGATATGCTTAGACATGCTTATTTATACTCCTTCACATAGTTGATTAATCCGCCGGCCTTGGCGATATCCTGGATAAAGCCCGGCAGGGGCGGCGCCTGGAAGACGTCTCCTGTCGTCTTATCGACGATTTTCCCCGTGGACAAGTCGACGTCCAGCACGTCGCCGGCCTTGATTTTCTCCACGTCGTCGCCGATTTCCAGTACGGGCAGGCCGACGTTGATGGCGTTGCGGTAGAAAATGCGGGCGAAGCTGGCGGCGATGACGACGGGCACGCCGGATGCCTTAATGGCGATGGGCGCGTGTTCCCGCGACGAGCCGCAGCCGAAGTTGTGGCCGCCGACCATGATATCCCCTTCCCGGACATTATCTGCAAAGGATTCGTCAATGTCCACCATGCAGTGCGACGCCAATTCCTTCGGGTCAAAGCTGTTCAAATACCGGGCCGGGATGATGACGTCCGTATCTATGTTGTCGCCGTAGCGCCAAACCTTTCCTTCTAAACTCATGTTACTGAACCTCCTTCGGTGCGGCGATCTTGCCGAGAATTGCGCTGGCAGCGGCGACCTGCGGCCCTGCCAGATAGACTTCGCTGTCGACGTGACCCATGCGGCCGCGGAAATTGCGGTTCGTCGTGGACACGCATTTTTCGCCGGCTGCCAGGATGCCCATGTAGCCGCCCAGACAGGGGCCGCACGTCGGCGTAGACACGGCGCAGCCCGCCGTGATGAAGGTTTCGATATAGCCGGCCTTCATGGCGTCCATGTAAACCTGCTGGCTGCCGGGGATGACGATGCAGCGGACACGGGGATGAACCTTGCGCCCCTTCAGGATCGACGCGGCGATTTCCAAATCTTCCAGACGGCCGTTCGTGCAGGAGCCGATGACGACCTGGTCGATGGCGATGTCGCCGAAGGTACCGATGACCTTCGTATTGCCCGGCAGATGAGGGAAGGCTACGACAGGCTTCAATTCGGACAGGTTAATTTCTACAGTCCGGCAGTATTCGGCGTCTTCGTCGGCTGTGACGGCGTCGTATTCGTAATTGATGCGGCCTTTTTCATAGGCTATCGTCTGTTCGTCGACGGGGAAGATGCCGTTCTTCGCGCCGGCTTCGATAGCCATATTGGCAATGGTCAGGCGGTCGGTCATGGTGAGGGCCGCCACGCCGTCGCCGGTGAATTCCAGCGATTTGTACAGCGCGCCGTCGACGCCGACCATGCCGATGAGGGTCAGCATAACGTCCTTGCCCGTAATGTCATCGGGCTTTTGTCCCGTCAGGTGGACGTTGATAGCTTCGGGCACCTTGAACCACGCTTCGCCCGTGGCCATGGCCACGCCCAAATCGGTCGAGCCGACGCCTGTGGCAAAGCCGCCTAATGCGCCGTACGTACAGGTATGGGAATCAGCGCCGATGGTCAGCATGCCCGGCCCTACGATGCCCTGTTCGGGCAAGAGGACGTGCTCGATGCCGACGCGGCCCACTTCAAAGTAATGGGTAATTTCGTGTTCCCTGGCAAAATCGCGGACGATTTTCGCCAAACCTGCCGATTTAATGTCCTTGTTCGGCGTAAAGTGATCCGGTACCAAGGCGATTTTGTCCTTATCGAAGACGGGCCGGCCGATTTTATTGAATTCGGCGATAGCCGGCGGCGCCGTAATGTCGTTGGCCAGTACCATATCTAACTTGCATGTAATCAAATCTCCTGCTTTGACAGAAGGAAGACCGGCATGCTTTGCCAGTATCTTCTGCGTCATCGTCATTCCCATGTGAGTCTATTCCTCCTCTGATAGCAATATAGTGGGCGCGCCGTCGCCGGCGCACCCCTGCGTTGTCGGTTTAGTGTTGTCCTGCAATAGCCTTGAATTCGCTGACCGCTGCCGGGTCGGAAGTCAGGTGGCGGAAGCGGACGCGCTGGGCCATGCCCTCCATGCGGTTGATCGCCGTGATGAAGGCGAAAATCGAAGCGGTCATCGTATCCGTATCGACGCCGGCGCCCCAGATCGTGCGGCCCTGCTTGTCCGTCAGGCCGAAGTAGGCGATGCCGCGCGAGTCAGAGCCGCGGTCCAAATCGTGTTCGCTGTACACGAGGTTGTCGATTTCGATGCCGTAGGCTTCGCAGATGGCGTTGCTGATGGCATTGAGCTGGCCGTTGCCCCGTCCTTCCAGGATGACCTCTTCTTCGTCGGCCTTGACTAAAATCTTGCCGATCCACTGACCGCCGAATTTCTGTACGAAAAAGTTTTCAACCTTCAAGGGCCAGCCTACGTTCAAGTAATTCTGCTCGAATACGTCGTAGATTTCAGCCGGCTTGAGCTCCTGATGCTTGTGATCCGATACGCTCTTGACGAAATAGCTGAAATCTTCGCGCATCTTCTTGGGCATGTCGATGCCGTAGTTCTGCTCCATGATGAAGCCTACGCCGCCCTTGCCGGACTGGCTGTTGATGCGGATGACGTCGGAGTCGTAGGTACGTCCCACGTCGTGGGGATCGATATACAGATACGGGCAGGTCCAGTACTGCTCGTTTCCTTCTTCGCGGAAATGCATGCCCTTGGCGATGGCGTCCTGATGGGAGCCGGAGAAGGCGGCAAAGACCAGCTGGCCTGCGTAGGGCTGTCTGGGATGAACATGCATGCGCGTCACCCGTTCGTACGTGTCGACGAGCTTGGGCATGTTGGAAAAATCCAGCTGCGGGTCGACGCCCAAGGCGAACATGTTCATGGCCACGGTGACGATATCGACGTTGCCCGTCCGTTCGCCGTTGCCGAACAATGTCCCTTCGACGCGGTCCGCCCCGGCCAGGAGGGCCATTTCTGCGTCGGCTACGCCCGTGCCGCGGTCGTTATGCGGATGGACGGACAAGACGACGTTGTCGCGGTATTTCAGGTTCTGCGACATATAGGCGATCTGGGCGGCGAAGACGTGCGGCATGGACATCTGCACCGTCGACGGCAGGTTGATGATGGCCTTGCGGTCAGCCGTGGGCTTCCATACGTCCAGAACGGCGTTGCACACTTCCAAGGCGTATTCCGGCTCGGTACCGGTGAAGCTTTCCGGCGAATATTCGAAGCGGTAGTCGGCGCCGGCTTCGTCTGTCAGGCGCTGGAGCAATTTCGCGCCGTCGACGGCAATCTGCTTAATTTCTTCCTTGGACATGCGGAAGACCTGCTGCCGCTGGGCGAAGGACGTCGAGTTGTAGACGTGGACGATGGCGTTTTTGACGCCCTGCAGGGCCTCGAAGGTCTTGCGGATAATGTGCTCCCGGGCCTGGGTCAGTACCTGGACGGTCACGTCGTCAGGAATCATGTCGTGCTCGACGAGGTAGCGCAGGAATTCGTATTCCGTCTCCGACGCTGCCGGGAAGCCTACTTCGATTTCCTTAAAGCCCATGGCTACGAGGGTCTTGTAAAATTCGATTTTTTCATCAAGGCTCATAGGAATGATGAGGGCCTGGTTGCCGTCGCGCAAATCGACGCTGCACCACACGGGAGCCTTGTCGGGGCAATCCTTGTATGCCCACGACATATCGACGACAGGGGGCATGTAATACCCTTTTTTGTAATGTTCTACGTTTCTCATACTTCCATCTCTCCTTGATCATGAAATACATACGGCAAATATAACATAATCAAAATAAAAAAATCTTCCGCCTCGTTAAGAGACGAAAGATATCCTTACGCGTTACCACTCTCATTCATGCCCAAAGGCATGCTCTCTATAGGTACGGACATATCGTCGATACCCTCCTGTTTGTTAACGGCCAGGCCCCGGCTCCACCTACTGTCGTTTCAGCGAGCTGCTTAGAGACGAGTTCACTTCCATTCCGTTGCTGCTTCTCACCGGCCAGCAGCTCTCTGCAAACTTTCTGGAACCTACTATTTCTCTTCAACGCATTTTTATTTTGACTTGTTGATGTGTATGTTATCACAAGAAAAACATCTTGGCAAGGGAATTTCTTAAATTTTACAAAAAATTATTAAGTTAAACCTTTTACTATTACTGATATATTAGGTATTCCACCGTAAAAATGACAGTTTCTGCAAAAAACAAATCTGTCTCTTGTATTTTCCGGCAAAACGTGATAGACTAATAAAGTATTCGCCGAGAGCCATACATGCGCCTATAGCTCAGGGGATAGAGCACCGGTCTCCGGAACCGGGTGCGTAGGTTCGAATCCTACTAGGCGCACCACCTATGAAGCAGCCGTAAAGGCTGCTTTTTGTATATCCCGCCATTTAAAAGGAGGTTATCGTCATGTCTCAATTACCGGGCCTGCACCTGCGCGAGTCCCATCCGCAGCTTTGCCTCACCCTGCGCGGCGAAACGATCGAAGAGCTCAGCAACGCCGTCCGCGCCTTGTCGGAATATCCGGCCGACGTCATCGAATTCAATGCCGCAACCTTTAACGGCGTCAGCAATTTCTCTCAAATCGGCAATGCCCTGCTCCTCATCACCAGTCCGCTCCGCGACCAGCGGGTCGTCTTTTCCTGCCCCATGACCGAGCTGCCGGAATATTACCAGACGCAGGACGACTACTACGACATCTTATTTTTCGCCATCCGCACGGGCCTCATCGATGCCGTGGAAATCGAATCGACGCTAGACATAGACAAGATCGACGAGCTGGCCGACGAAGCGACGGAAGCCGACATCATGCCTATCCTCACCATCCGCTGCGATGGCCCCTTTTCAGAATCGGATTTTGCCGACAAGCTGTTCTCCGTCGTATCGGAAGATATTTTCGCCTACCACATCATCTGCTCTCCCCAGTCGGACGAAGAGTTGGCGGAAATCATGGAATGCCTGCACAGCTGTGAGGCCGTCCATGAGGACACGCAGTTCATCATCGAAACGAGAGGTTCATACGGGAAAGAAGCCCTCAAAAACGGCAACACCTTCTCGTCGCCTATCCTCTACGCCGCGCCGGAAGAAACGGAAGACAGACTGTCCATCGCCGAACTGCACGACATTCTTCAGGCAAAATAACATAGATAGCCATACAAAAAGCGCCTCGCCGCAGCGTATCATAGCTGCCGGCAAGGCGCCTTTTTCATAGGATTATATCGTTTCAAAGAGGGACTGGTTTTGGCGGCCCCGGCGGTGGTATATGCCGATGCGGCGGGCCAGCATCATGTCCGCGTCCAAGGGAATGCCGAACTGCTTGCCCAGCACTTCCCAGACCTGCTGGGGCTTGACGGCCCCTTCATCAGTCTGCAGGATGCCGATGCGCAGGGTCAGCGTTTTGCCGTCAGTCTTTCCGGAAAGAGGTTCGACGACGTGATGCTTCACGTTGATGAGGCGGACCTTGCGTGCATCCTTAGGAGATACCTTTTCGTACATGACGTCGGAGGCATCGTTGAAGGCCTGCAGAGCCTGCTGCAGGGCATCGTCGCCGTATCCGTCCTGTATGGGACCGGTCAGGCGATACACGGCGTAATTGGCCATCGCCATGAGCTTAGGCGCTCTGGCGTCGACGTATTTACCGCCCAGGACGACAAAGCCGTCCGGCGACTGGGCGTTCATCTTCTCGACGACGCCTTCTACAGGCAGGCGCTCGCGCAGCTCCATATCCAGATATTCTTCGTCGGCCGTTACGCCGACGCCGAGAGCCGAAGCGAAGCTCAGCTTCATGTGGGGATTAAAGCCTTCGGAATAGGCAATGGGCAGGCGGGCCCGGATGATAACGTAGCGGACGGCCCGGGCAAAATCCAGGTGGGACAAAAATTGCAGAGCCCCGTCCTTTTTAACAGCTAAACGCAGTCTTTCCACGGCCGGCACCTTCCTTTCTGTCGATAATTTCTACGCCTAAATTCGGGCATACGCCGCATCCCGTACAGCTCAGATGCCGGCAGTCGTGGGTCAGCTCGCCGCCTACGGCCTTCTGCCATTCCCGTCGGAGGAAGGCTTTGGACGCGCCGTTGCTCAGGTGGTCCCACGGCAGGGGCTCGTTCACATCGCGCTGGCGGGCGGCGAAGTAATCGGGATCGACGCCAGCCTTGGCAAAAGCTTCCATCCACTTGTCGTAGTCGAACAGCTCCGTCCAGCCGTCGAATTTGCAGCCCAGCTTCCACGCTTCGTAGAGGACCTGGCCCATGCGGCGGTCGCCGCGGGCGAAGGTCGCTTCCAAATAGCCCGTCTTGGCGTCGTGGTAGTGGTACGAAATATGCTTATCCCGGATGAGGCTCTTCAAATAGGCCTGCTTGCGCTGAATTTCTTCAACGGGAAGCTGGCCGAACCATTGGAAGGCCGTGTGGGACTTGGGTACGAAGCTCGACACGGACACGGTGACCTTGCCGTTGTTCTTCTTCGTCACCGTGCGGTACAGGTTCAACACCTTATAGGCCAGGTCGGCAATCCCAGCCAAATCTTCGTCTGTTTCCGTCGGCAAACCCATCATGAAGTACAGCTTGACTGTAGACCAACCGTTTTGGAAAGCGTTTTCGCAGGCCTTCAGGAGATTTTCCTCTGTCACGCCCTTGTTGATAACGTCGCGGAGGCGCTGCGTCCCCGCTTCGGGCGCGAAGGTCAGGCCGCTCTTGCGGACCTGCTGGACCTTCTTGGCAATATCGACGGAAAAGCTGTCGACGCGCAGCGACGGCAGGCTGACGCTGACCTTCTGATCCTTAAATTCTTCCAGCAGCATGTCGACCAGCTCGGGCAGGCAGGAATAGTCGGCCGAGCTGAGGCTCATGAGGGAGATTTCGTCGTAGCCCGAATTGGCGACGATTTCCTTCGCCAGCTGCACGAGGCGCTGCGGCGATTTTTCCCGGACAGGACGATACAGCATGCCGGCTTGGCAGAACCGGCAGCCCCGGCTGCAGCCGCGGAATAATTCGAGGACGGCTCGGTTATGGACGATGTCGATATTCGGCACGAGGGGCTTCGTCGGAAAAAAGGCGTTCTCCATGTCGGCGACGACGCATTTTTCAATGTGTTCCTTCGCTTCCGGCTCCGTCGGCACGAGCCCCAGGAAATTCCCCTGCTCGTCATACTGGGCGTCGTAAAAGGCCGGTACGTAGTTTCCCTGCTGCTGGGCCAGCTGCTTCAGCAGCCCCTTCTTGCCGCCGGGCTTGCCCTGCTCCTTCCAGGCGATAATCGTATCGGCCGTCAGCTGCGTCGACTCTTCCGATTCGCCGAGGAAGAAAACGTCGACGTAATCGGCCAAAGGCTCGGCATTGTAGGCACAGGGACCGCCGGCGGCGACGAGGGGCATATCCTCTCCCCTGTCCTTGGAAAAAAGGGGAATGCCGGCCAAATCCAGCATATTCAGGATATTGGTAAAGCTCATTTCATACTGAAGGGTGAAGCCGACCATATCGAAATCGGCGACAGGCGTCTTCGTCTCCAGGGAAAAGAGGGGATAGCCCTTCTGGCGCATGACCTCTTCCATGTCGGGCCACGGCGCGTAGACGCGCTCGGCCGCCACGTCGTCCCGCTCGTTGAGCAGGGCGTAAAGAATACGCAGGCCTAAATGGCTCATGGCTACTTCATATACGTCGGGAAAACAATAGGCAACGGTCAGCTTTACGTCGTCGTGGTTCTTGACGACGCTGTTCCATTCGCCGCCGACGTAGCGGGCCGGCTTGCTGACCTTGCTGAGCAAAATCGGATCTATCGAAACAGTACGGGACACTGAATTTCCTCCTAATCGCTAAAAAATCATAGTCTGCTGGCGCATGTACACGCTGAGCAAAATCCCCAGGCCTACCATATTGGTCGTCAGGGCGCTGACGCCGTAGCTCATAAAGGGTAACGGAATCCCCGTGACCGGCATGATGCCGCAGGTCATGCCGACGTTGACCAGAATCTGGAAGGTCCACATGGAAATGACGCCTGTAGCCAAAAGCATGCCGAAGGGGTCCTTGCACTCCTTGGCGATCATGAGGCCGCGGTAAATGAGCACGAAATACAAAAACAGCAGAAATACGCAGCCTAAAAAGCCCAGCTCTTCGCCGATGACGGAAAAGATGAAGTCCGTATGGTTTTCCGGCAGGAAGTTCAGCTGGCTCTGGGAGCCCTGGAACAGGCCCTTGCCGAAAAGCATGCCCGAGCCGATGGCAATTTTAGACTGGATGATATGATAGCCCGCGCCGAAGGGATCGGCGTTGGGGTCCAAAAATACGGTAATGCGGGCCTTCTGGTAATCCTTCAGGAAGTGCCAGCCAATAGGCGCCAGGACGACGCCGACGGCGGCGATATTGCGCAGCAGGGACAGCTTAATGCGCGATACGAAGACCATGCCCAAGCCGATAGCCAAAAAGACGAGGCTCGTCCCCAAGTCGGGCTGCTTCAATACGAGCAGGAAGGGAATGCCGATGAATAAACCGACGGGCAGCACGCTGCGGAACGTATTGAGCTGTCCGACCCGTTCCGACAGCAAGGCCGCCGTGCAGACGATCATGATGATCTTGGCAAATTCCGACGGCTGCACCGTAATCGGCCCGACCTGAATCCACCGCTGGGCCCCTAAGGCCGACGTGCCGACAAACATGACGGCCAGCAGCATGAGCAGATTGACGACGTACAAGGGCTTGGCGAAGCGCTTGAGCCGCGTGTAATCGTAATGGCAGAAAAACAGGACAATGGCCAGGTTGATGATAAAACCGATGCCCTGACGGATGACGAAATCGTAATTGATGATGCCTTTGTTAATGTGCGTGGCGCTGCCGATAATGCATAAGCTGACGCCTATGATGAGAAAGCTGACGACGAGCAGCACTTTATCTAAATTTTTCCATTCTCTTTTCAACATATATAGGAACTCCTATCGGCGATAATGTCGCCAGGCCGCAGACTGGTCGCGCCGCCGCCGTAGGGACAGGCCCCTGGGCCGGCAAGAGATATCCTCGTCTGCCGCGTCTTCTTCTGGTTCTTCTTCGGGTTCGGCCGCTGTGCCGTTCAGAATAGCCGCCGCTTTCTGCAGCTCCGCTACGGCCAGGGCCTTCATGCAGCCGAGGGACTCTTTTTCTTCCTCGTCGGCGACGGGCAGGCACTCTCTTTCCGCTGCGCCCGCTCCTTCCGCCGTCGGCAGCAGGGCCGTCAGGCTGTCGATGTTCGGAACTGCTCCCCTTTCGACGTAAGCCGCCGTCTGGGCCAGGGCCTGCATAAAGGGGCTCTCCGCCGCATGCAGGAGACAGCCCTCGTGGGCCGCCCGGTGCACCGCCGGGTCGTGAGGCAGAATGCCGGCGACGGTTTCGGGATTTAACATCTGCAGCATATCCTGCACCGGCACGTAACCGGGTACGCCGCTGTAGAAATTATTGAACAGCACGTCGTAATTGAAGCGCTTGCGCTTGTTGCAGAACTGCATGACCCGGGCGGCGTCGCGCATAGACGACCACGTCGGCTCGACGACGAAGAAAATGCGGTCGGCAATGGCCGTGGCGTCCTTGTAGGCCCGCCCCCGCCCCGGCGGACAGTCGATGAGGGTATAGTCGTGGTCTTTAGACAAGGTTTCGACGATATAATGGTACGTCGGCGCGTCGACTTTTTCCCACGTATGCTTCTGGCTGGCCGCTAAAAAGTCCAGCTTGCCGGCAACAGTCATGACGGCTTCGCCGGCGCGGCAGCGTCCCTTGATGACGTCGCCTATATCGTACAGGACGTCGTCCTGCATGCCAAACATGAGATCTAAGTTGCGCAGGCCCATATCGGCGTCGACGGCCAGTACGGAATGGCCGCGGCGCTGCAGGGCGATAGCCAGGGAGGCCGTGACCAGCGTCTTGCCGACGCCGCCCTTACCCGAGGCGATAGCTATGATGGTTGACATGAGAACGACTCCTTTCTGTACAATACGAAATTACAAATCCTATTCTGCCGGCTCGGCGTCCTGGGCCGCCGCTCCGTCGGCGCCTGCCTTCTGGTCCTTCTCTTCGTCCTTCGGCATGCCGGCGGCGTATTTGCCGACGTGGAAAAATTCTTCCAGCATTTCCTTAACAATCGGCGCGGACGCGCTGGAACCGTACCCGCCCTGTTCGACGAGAACGGCGATGACGATGCGCGGATGGTCGAAAGGCGCGTAGGCTACGAACCAGCCGTGGTCCTGGCCGCTGTAGTTTTCAGCCGTGCCGGTCTTGCCGGCGACCTGGATGGGGAAATCGGCGAAGATATATCCCGCCGTCCCTTCTTCCGTAACATTGCGCATGCCTTCGCGGATCAAATCGAGGGTCGACCGGGAAATGGACAAGGTGCCGATTTGCTCCGGCGCAAAAATCTTGTACGGCGTGCCGTCGAGGTTGTCGATGCGGCTGACCAAAAAGGGACGGTACTGGATGCCGCCGTTGGCCACTTCGCTGACGATCAGGGCCGCCTGGAGTGGCGTGACGAGCTGGAAGCCCTGGCCGATAGCCGAGTTGAACGTATCGCCCAGATACCAGTCTTCGCCAAAGGTATCCATCTTGTATTTTTCGCTGGCAATGAGGCCCGACGACTCGCCGCGCAGGTCGATGCCCGTCTTCTTGCCCATGCCGAACATGGCCGCGTATTCCGCCAGCTTGTCGATGCCGACGCGGCGGCCCATTTCATAGAAATATACGTTGTCCGACTTGGACAAGGCTTCGGTAAAGTTAATCCAGCCCAGGGCTTCGCCGCCGGCATTGCGCATGTCTACGAGCCAGTGGCGGCCGCTGTCGAAGATCAATTCGTCAGGCGTAACCTTTTTCAGTTCCAGGGCGGCGGCGCCGGTAATGATCTTAAAGGGCGAGCCCGGCGGATATTCGCCGGCGATGGCCCGGTTTTCCATGGGGTGATAGGGATTGTCGTTGATCTGGGACCATTCGGCTTCCGTAATCCCCCGGGTAAACCAGTTCGGATTGTACGACGGGCGGCTGGCCATAGCCAGCACGGCTCCCGTATTGGGGTCCAGGGCGACCATAGCGATGCCCGCCGTGCCGATGCCGTTGGCAATCTGAGAGTCCATAGCCTTTTCCGCCGCCTGCTGCAGGTTCAGGTCGATGGTCAAATGAATGTTGTGACCGGCTACGGGATTCTTTCGTTCCATTTCCTTGACCGGACTGCCCGTAGCGTCGACTTCGACCTGCCGGCCGCCGTCCTTGCCCCGGAGCAGGTCGTCGTAGTACGCTTCCAGGCCGGCCCGGCCGATCTGGGTGATATTGGACACGCCTTCCTGCCCTTCGAGGCGCTGCTGGTCGTCCTCGTCTATCTGTCCGACGTAGCCGAAAATCTGAGCGGCCATTTCATTGTACGGATAGTAGCGGATCGGCTGGACGTCGATGGAAATCCCCGGCAGCTCGTTGCGCCGTTCTTCAATTTTAGTGACAATATCCTGGGTCAGGTCGTTGGCCAGGACCGTCGGGATATAAGAGCTCTTTACTTTATCTATTTTTTCCCGCAGCTTGGCTTCCGGGATATTCAGCAGCTGCGACAATTCGTTCAGCTCCGCGTCGGACATGCCGTCCTTCGTCGGTACGTAGGTCACCATGAAGCTGGGCCGCGAGCCGACGAGAATCTGGCCGTTCCGGTCGTACATGACGCCGCGCATGGCCGCGATGGGGACGGCCCGCAGCCGGTTTCCTTCGGCCAGGGAGTGGTAATACTCCCCTTCTACGAGCTGCAAATAAGCCAGCCGGCAGACCAGTATGGCGAAGATAGCGATGATGACCCAATACAAATACCGGAAGCGGCCGTCATCGCTCTTTTTTTTCATTAACGCTTCAAGCATCTGTGCGTTCCTCCATCTACCAACGATATCCCATGTGGCCGTAGTACAACTCGTCGCGGCGCAGCCGCCAGACGACGCGGTCTACCGGCAGGGCCAGTATGCCGTGATACGCCAGCATGGGAATACTGAATTCAAACAAATAGGACGCCCCGTTGATGAACTGGCCGGAAATAAACAGGACGGCGCAGGTCAGAATCAGGCAGCACTCCGTCGCTCCCAGGACGATGAGCTCCGTCAATATCCACTGGTCCTTGTCGATGCCGCGGCCTATGTAGCTGCAGGCAAAGGCGATGACGAGATACGGCAGCAGGTGGACGCCCAGGAAATTGCCGATTACCACATCCTGGCAGACGCCGCCAATCAGGGCCGTAACGACGCCGACGCGCTGGCCGTAATGAAGGGCCATGAGGACGACGAAGAGAAATACGAGGTTCGGCTGGGTAATGCCGTCGCATACAAAGGGCAGGACGGAGCTTTGCAGGATGAATACGATGAACGCCGTCATAAGGCAACTCAGCTTTTTCATAAGGCTGCCGCTCCTTTGATTCCTTCTACTTTATCGCGGTTCGTCTGGGGAACGAGCTTCGGCGCGACGCCGGGCTTGTCGTACGAACCGGTATCAGACGATTTCAAGATGACGAATACTTCTTCCAGCTTGGAGAAGTCGACGCTGGGACGGATGACGGCGTATTTGACGAAATCGTTGTCGTTCTGGTGAATCGACACGATGGTGCCGACGTACAATCCCTTGGGATAAATGGAGCCGAAGCCCGACGTGACGAGGGTATCGCCCTCCAGAATATCCGCGTCTTTGGCGATGTTGACGAACTGTGGTTCCGACGGCACGTTGCCGTTGCCGCGGACGACGGACGATACGCGCGATTCCGGCCGCTGTACGATAGCGCCGATGCTGGTGCGCGGGTCCGTCAGGAGCTGGACGCGGGCCGAATGGGGATAGGCCTCGCTGATAAAGCCGACGACGCCGCTCGGCGTAATGACGGGCATGTCCTTGGCGACGCCTTCGTTCGTGCCGGCGTCGATGATCATCGTGTTGCTCCACGTACCGTAATCACGGGAAATGACGACTGCGGCAACCATCTGGTATTGGCCGTGGGATGCGCGGAAGTCGAGGAGCTGACGCAGGCGGTCGTTTTCGGCCACCAGCTCGTCGTAGTCGACAGTGCGGCTCTTGAGCTCGGCGTTTTCCCGTTCCAGCGCTTCCCATTCAATGCGGTTTTTTAAACTAATATCGACGATGTGAAAAGCCGACGCCAAGGAATTCATGATACGGCTCGCCCCGTATTCAAAGGGGGCCGCAGCCATCTGTAGCGGCTTGGCTACGAAGGGCAGCGATTCGCGCTGCCGCCAGGCCCAGCCGACGACGGCGATGAGGACAAAGAGTATCAGCACGATGACGACGCTTTTTTTACCTAACGAAAACAATTTTAAAATCTCCTCCTATAAATGCGCTGCGCTCCTTCAATGACCGGGGCCAGCTTTTCCCGTTCCGCTACGGCGATGCCGATGCCCCGCACGACGGCCAGCTCCGGCTCGGCGGCCAGGACGACGGGAACGCCCAGTTCCTGAGAAAAGAGCTGTTCCATGCCCTTGAGCTTGGCGCCGCCGCCGGTCAGCACGACGCCGTGCTCCATAATATCGGCCGACAACTCCGGCGGCGTTTCCTGAAGGGCCGACCGCACCAAGTCGAGTATTTTCATGAGGGGCCTGCCGATGACCTGATAGAGCTCGCTGGCCTGGACGGCGCATTCCTTCTGCAGTCCGTCGTCGAGGCCCCGGCCTGTGAAGTAATAGCCCCGGTCTTCCAGAGGCAGTACAGCCGAGCCGTTGGTAATCTTCATCTCTTCAATGGTCATGTCGTCGGTGACGATATCGTATTGGCCGCGCAGGTAATCTTTAATCGCTTCATTGAAATCGAGGCTGCCCAGGTGAATGGACTTGGACACGACGATGCCGCCCAAGGAAAGGATAGCCACATTCGTCGTGCCGCCGCCGATGTTAACGACCATGTTGCCTACGGGATCGTATACGGGCATGTTGACGCCCATGGCCGCGGCAACGGCCGTGTCGACGAGGTAGGCTTCCTTGGCTCCGGCCTGATAGACGGCTTCCATGACGGCCCTCTTTTCGACGTTGGACGCCGCAGCCGGCACGCCGACCATGATGCGCAGGCGCTGGACGCTGCGGACGCATTTGCTGAGGATATAGCCCAGCATCGTCCGCGTCACGCCGTAGTCGGCGACGACGCCGTTCAGCAGGGGCCGATGGATCTTCACCGTTTCCGGCGACTTCGACAGCATGCTTTCCGCCCCGTTGCCGATGGCTACGAGCTTGCGGTTCCGCTCGTCCGTCGCCACGATGGAAGGCTCGGAAAAGACGACGCCCCGCCCTTCTACGTAGACCTGGGTCGTGCACGTTCCCAAGTCAATACCTATATTTTTAGTTAATGGAGAAAAAATCGAAGCCATGCCAAAACCCTTTCCTATACTATGTAATCATCTTCATATTTTAGCACACCAAGGCGATTTTCGCACTATATTTCATATTATTAAATATCTTCTATATTCTTTTATTCAAATAATTAAAGGATTTATTTTTTTATTATGTTTTTTATATATTAATCCTGATAAAAAAAGTTATTTGCTATCATAATATAAGTAAAGTTCATCCATAGATACGCTCATATAAATAATTAATCCCTTTTTATCTACTCCAAATTCCAACTCTCTATCTTGATCATAATCAAATATATTTTTATTTTTATATATACAATAATACTCTATTGCAGGTTCTATATTTCCCACCGTCAATGGAAGTCTTATTTCATTAGCATTCCCATACAGTTGTTTTACGTCAGAAAGAGTAGATAATCCAATTACTATCCCTCTAGAAGAAGATATTCCTTTTTTGAAAGTTGAAAAATGATATATTTTTCCATTGCATACGTTGATGCAGCTATCATCAAAATAATAAGTCATTCTAGATTTATCAATTTCAATTCCACTTCTAACATAATCGTTTCTTTTTATTTGTCCTAGTATCATTTTAGAAGTATCTTCAGAAAATTTATCAGCAAGACAAAGACCATTGATGGAAAAATCTTTATTTGACAGCTTTCTTTTTCTTTTAGCAATCACCTTATAGATGCAATAACAGATCGTTATTGTCATCCCAGAAATATAAAATAAAGCTTCTAAAGATAATACATAACAAATTATATACATTGCCACTACTATACTAGCAGGTATCATACATAGAATCATATACATAAGATTATTATCTTTTCTAGATAAATTGGGATAGAATTTATCTAGAAAGTGGCAAATTGCAGATAGTATAAGACAGAAATAACACCCTATAGAAATCATAGAAAAGACATCCTCAAATCCTCTCATTAAATTCATAAAATCATCTCGCCTTCTATAAGCATTTCACTTAAAATATTTTATTCTTATACATTAATTATGGCTAGTAACGCAAAAGCGGCGTCGAAAGCCTTCCCTCTGCCGGGTCCGGTTTCAGCGCCGCGCCGCGTCTTATTCTTCCGTATCTTCTTTTAAGTACGTCCAGCCTTCTTGCTGGTAGATTTTCTGTTCCTTCATGAGATGGCCCAGGGCCCGCTTGAACGCGGCCTTGCTCAGGCCGAACTTCGTCTTGATGACCGCCGGCGCCGTCTTGTCGCCATAGGGCATCTTCCCCTTCCGCTGCTTGAGGAAGGCCAGGATTTTTTCGCTGTCCGGGTTGATAGCGTTTTCCTTGGTCTGGCGCAGGGAAATGTTGATGCGGCCGTCTTCGCGCAGGTACGTGATGCGCCCCTTGACCATCTGGCCGATGAGGATGGGGCCGCTGAATTCGCTGCGGTGCAGAAAGGCAATCCACCGTTCCCGCGTCATGAGGTAGGCTCCCTGGTCGGTCATGTTGTAGACCGCCCCTTCGACCCAGTCGCCGACCTTGGCGTCCGTCGCCGCCCTGGAGGCCCGGCGCATTTCGTCTTCTACTTCCATAGATACGGCCAGGCGATGGGACTTGTCTTCATACAGCTTAACCCATACGTATTCCCCTTCCTTGGGGCGTCCCTTCATTTCGGCAAAGGGCATGAAGATGCCCCGCTCCGTACCGACGTCGACGAAGGCGCCGAAGCGCGTCGTGTTGATGACCGGCGCATAGCCGATCTGGCCGACCTTGATTTTCGGCAGGCGCATACTGGCCGTCAGGCGGCCCGACGGGTCATGATACAAGAAGACCGTAACCTTGTCGCCGACATGGACCTCTTCGGTCTGCTGATTTTTATGGAGCAGTATGTCGTCGTTCGTATTGCCCGTGCCGCCGTTTAAAAATACGCCCATGTCGCTGGTGCGCAATACTTCCAGCGTGGCAATGCTGTTTTCCTGCAGTACCTGCATCTTACTCACCTTCGAACGGAATCCGTTCGGCGTCGCACCACAAGTTTTCCAAATCATAGTAGCTGCGGTCCTGTTCGACAAATACGTGAGCCACGACTTCACCGGCGTCGATGAGTATCCACTTGCCTTCGCGGTAGCCTTCGACGTGGCGCACGTCGTAGCCATGCTTTTCCATTTCTTCTTCAATGTTGTCGGCAATGCTCTGGGCCTGCTTGTTGTTGCGGGCGCTGCAGATGACGAAATAATCGGCCATCATGGACGACTGTTCCATGTCGAGGATGACGATGTTCCAGCTCTTTTTGTCACTAGCGGCCTGGGCCGCAATTTCATAGCTTTTCAGTTCTCTTTCTTCTTTCGTTGTCTTTATGGTAATTGGCATTCTGTGTTCTCCTTCTCTGACTCTGCCTTACGGCGTGTTGCTGGGCGGTTCGGGCGCCGGCGCGATGGCGTTGTTCGTCGCGCCGATGATTTTCTGCCCTTCTACGGGGTCGTAGCTCCACAGCGTTTTGCCGCCTGTCGCCCCGTCGTTGGTATTTTCGCCGGGCAAAATATAAAAATGAATGTCTTCAGCCGGCACGTGGCGGAAGCTGAAGGCCAGGGCCGCTATATCCTTTGCGGAAATATTCGAATCTACGTTGTTCCAGAAGCGGTATAAAAACAGCATGTTGGAAATACCGAAGTGCTGCTGCCGGTCGGCGTAAAACAGCTTGACCAGCCGTTCCTGCCGCTGGGTTCGCGACAGGTAGCCGTCTTCGTCGATGTAGCGCATGTAGCCTGCCGCTTCCTGCCCTGTCAGGGTCTGATACCCTTGAAACAGGTTGATATCCGTCGCGCCCGTTTCGTCGGCGTGGTACATGTTTTCTTCTACATACATGGGCAGTCCGCCGCTCATGTCGATCATCTTCACGAAGGTATCTTCAGAAAATTCGACATAAAAAGGAACGGGAATGTGGAACATATCTTCCACGACGGCCTGAACGAGCGTCCGGCCGCCTTCGGTATACACGTCCTGAAGCTCCTGAATCCCCTTTTCCTTGCGGCCTTCAATCTTCGTATTGTCCGGCAGCATGATGAAATCGATATGCTTCTTTTCCTTATTGACCGCCGCCAGGCCGACGAAGTTGACCTGCTGCGGCGTGTTGCCGTCGCGGCCGATGACCAGTACGTACAGGGGCGTATCGGGACTGATCTGCTCAAAGGAACCAGACGCGCCGTTCTGCACGGCGTCGAGGCGGTTCTGAAACTGCTCGGCCCGGGACGTCTGGTAGTGCCGCCACGCCGTCACGGACAAGAACAGGACGGCTGCGACGGCGACGATGCCCGCCAGCAGGTGCAGCAGCTTTTTGCGCCGCTCCCGTTCGCCCGGCATGGCATGCTTTTTCTTCGGACGGTGAAACCATTTCTTCTTATCCATGATGGGTCCGATCCTTCTTCATCGACAAAATATGGGCGTTCCGATTGGTCACCGTGCCGACGTAAATCGTCTTGCCCTGCTCCAGCAGATGGAATATGGTCGAATCGTAGCCGGCCAGCACGGCTTTATCCAGGTCTTCCGCAGCCAGGCGGCGCAGCTTGTCCACGCCGTCGAAATCGCGGTTGACCTCGATATAATCGGCCATAAAAATAATTTTTTCCAAGAGGCTCATATGCTCGGCCCCCGTCGTATGATGGGCCAGGGACGCCAGGAGGTCGGCGTCGTCAATGCCGTACTGCTCCCGGGCTATGGTCACGGCGGCGTAGCCGTGAAGCAGGCTGCCGATAGAGACGATCGTATCGGGCAAGGTGCTGCCGAAGCTACGCCAGGCCAGCTTCTGCATAGCCGGCAGATCCATCTGCTTGGCCGCGTCGTGCAGCAGGCCGGCGACCTCGGCCTGATCGGCATCGCCGCCGTACTTCTCGGCCAGCTGGCGCGCCGCCTGGGCCACGCCCAGTACGTGCTGGTACCGGTGCTGGCTCAGCGTCGCTTTTAAATGTTCTTTAATGGTTGTCTTGAGTTCTTCGCTGTACATTGATATACTCCATGTTTTTCGATATATTCTATAACGACTTTGGGCATCATGTATCGGACGGACAGTCCGCTGCGTATACGGTGCCGCAGTTCAGTCGAAGAGATTTGCATAGTCGGCACGGTCAGCTTTAAAATGTGCTTTCCCAGCTCGCCGAAATGCTCGACGACCTGACCGATGGACTGCGTGCCGTCAGGCCGCGTCGCGCCGACAAACTGGCACAGCGAGAGGATTTCCTCCGGCTTGTACCACTGCGGCAGATCCTGTATCGTATCGGTTCCCGATATAAAATACAAAATATACGACGGGCCGTAAAATTCCTTTAAAAAGCGCAGCGTATCGACGGTGTACGACCGTCCCTTGCGGCGTATTTCCAAATCGCTGACGGCAAAATAGGGATTGTCGGCCGTCGCCAGCCTGGTCATGGCCAGGCGCTGCTCCGCCGTCGCGCCGTCTATATTTTTATTGGGCGTTATGTACGAAGGGATGAATAGCACCCTGTCGAGATGAAAGGTCTGCCGCGCTTCTTCGGCGATCATCAGGTGTCCCAGATGAATGGGATTAAAAGTTCCCCCCATGATCCCCAGCCTAGTGATTTCCATGGTACAGATAAATTCCTCCCCACACCAGCGCCAGCGTCAGGCCGTATAACAACAGCCAGATGGCGTAGTGCTTGTATTCATAGCGAGTCTTCGGCGCTGACAGGTACTGCCGCAGCGTCCGCATGTAGGCCTGCACGACGCGCTTCATTACCGGATCTGGCCCTGACCGCGGACGACGTATTTATAGGATACGAGGGCTTCCAGCCCCATGGGGCCGCGGACGTGCAGCTTCTGCGTGCTGATGCCGATTTCTGCGCCGAAGCCGAATTCAAAGCCGTCGGTAAACCGCGTCGATGCGTTGACGTACACTGCCGCCGAATCGACGCTGCGCAGAAAAGCTTCAGCCGTTTCCGGATTGTCCGTCACAATGGCTTCAGAATGATGCGTGCTGTAGCGGCGGATGTGCGCCAGCGCTTCGTCCAGAGATGATACGGTTCGGATAGACATGACGAGGGCGTTGTATTCCGTTTCCCAATCGGCTTCTTCTGCGGCGAGGACGGCGCTGTCGACGCTGCGCGCCAAGTCGTCGCCGCGCATTTCGACGCAGTCCTGCTTCATGACCGGCACGAGCTTTTTCATCAGCGGGGCCAATACGCTTTCATGAACCAGCAGCGTTTCCATGGCGTTGCACGTAGACGGCCGGGACACCTTGGCGTTTTCGATGATGCGGACGGCCATGTCCAGGTCGGCGTCCTTGTCGACGTAGACGTGGCAGACGCCGCTTCCCGTTTCGACGCAGGGAACCGTCGCCGTTTCGACGACCATGCGGATGAGGCCGGCGCCGCCGCGGGGAATGGCCAGGTCGATGTACTGACGCAGGGTCAGCAGTTCCTTTACCAAGGCCCGATCTGTATTTTCCAGCAGCCCTACGACGTCGGGATTGAGGCCCGCCGCTTTGAGAGCCTCCTTAATAACGGCGACCAAAGCCGTGTTGGAATGAATGGCCTCGCTGCCGCCGCGGAGGACGCAGGCGTTGCCCGACTTGATGCACAGGGCCGCGGCGTCGACGGTGACGTTGGGCCGCGATTCGTAAATGATGGCGATGACGCCCAACGGAACCGTTACCTTGCAGATATGCAGCCCGTTGGGCCGGTCCCATTCTTCAAGGCAGCGGCCGACCGGGTCGGGAAGCTCGATGACCTGGCGCACGCCGGCAGCCATGTCGTGAATCCGCTGTTCTGTCAGCTTCAAACGATCCAGCATGGCTTCACTCATGCCGTTGTTCCGTGCCGCGGCAATATCAAGATGATTGGCTTCTATAATATAGGCGGCCTGCCGTTCCAGCTCGTCGGCTAAATACGCCAGGGCTTTGTTTTTCGTATCCGTACCGACCAGGGCCAGCTCCTGTGCCCCGGCCTTAGCCGCTCTGGCTTTGACTAATACTTCTGATTCCATAGCAATCCCTCCTCACTGCATGACGACGAGGTTGTCGCGGTGAATGACTTCTTCATATACGCCTTCGTGGCCGAGAATCTTGGTGATGTCATCGGTCTTATGGCGCTTGATGGCTTCGACGCTTTCGCTGTTGTAGTTGACGATGCCCTTGGCAATGACGAGGCCTTCGTACATGACGTTGACGATGTCTCCTTCGTGGAACTCGCCCTCTACGGCGGCGATGCCTACGGGCAGTAGGCTGGAACCGTGCTCGACGAGGGCGTTGCGGCAGCCGCCGTCTACGATAAGGCTGCCCCGGGCCTTGCCTCCCGACAGGAGCCAGCGCTTTTTCGTATGCAGGTTCGAATCCTTGGCCGTAAACCAGGTACCGACTTCCTCACCCTGGCAGATGCGGCGCAGGACGCCGTCTTCGCTGCCCGAAGCGATGACCATGTCGACGCCCGACGAGGTAGCGATGGACGCAGCCTGTATCTTCGTGTACATGCCGCCCGTGCCGATAGACGAGCCGGCTCCGCCGGCAATGTCGTAGACGTGCTTGTCTACCTCCGTCACGACGGGAATGATGCGGGCCTCGGGATGGGTCTGCGGATTGGCCGTATACAGGCCGTCCACGTCGGAGAGGATGATGAGCAAGTCCGCTTCGATGAAATTGCTGACCATAGCCGACAAGGTGTCGTTGTCGCCGATTTTAAACTCGTCGATGGCTACGACATCGTTTTCGTTGATGATGGGGATGACGCCCATCTGCAGCATCGTCAGCAAGGTATTGCGCGAATTCATGAACTTCTTGCGGTCCTGGGCGTCCATGCGCGTCAGCAGTACCTGGCCGACGTTCTGCCCGTATTCGCGGAACATCTTTTCATAGGTGTGCATGAGGACGCCCTGCCCGACGGCGGCGACGGCCTGCTTTTCGCGGATCGTCTTGGGCCGCGCCGACAGCCCCAGCGGCCCCATGCCGGCGCTGACGGCGCCTGACGACACGAGGACCATTTCCTTCCCCTGATTTGCCAAATCGGCGATTTCCATTGCCAGCCGCTCGATGCGGTGGTAGTTGAGCTTCCCTGTCTCATGGGTCAGGGTGCTCGACCCTACCTTGACGACAATGCGATTTTTCTTTTGCAGCAATTCCCGGTTACCGGCCATGTTATCCCAACCTTACATCGTAATAAAATCGAAGTGCGATTTTTCGTCTTTTTTCTTGAACAATACGCCGTAGTGGCCGATGACCTGCACCAGCTCGGCGCCCAGCATATCGGCCAGGTCTTCCATCGTTTCCCGCGTGTCCAGATTGGCGTTGTTCAGGACGTGGACTTTGATGAGCTCCCGCGCCGTAATGGCCGCCCTGGCGCTGTCGATGACGGCGTCGCTCAGCCCTTCCTTGCCGATCTGCACGACCGACGGCATGAGGCTGGCCATTGCTTTTAATTTCTTCTTATCTTTATTGTTCACTCTCGTTGCTCCTTTTATTCGTGATATTCAAATTCCATTTCGCAGATGCGGACGGTGTTGCCGTCGCAAATGCCCTTTTCCTTCAGCAGCTTATCCAGCTCCATGTAGCGCCAGATGCGCTGGAAACGGCGCAGGGACTGGTCGTCGTCGAAGTTCGTCATGGCTACGAGGTTTTCAATACGGGGCCCCGTGACGACGAAGGCTCCGTCGTCGGCCCGCTTGACTTCGAAGTCCGGCTTATCCTGAGCCTTGTAGACGACTTCTTCGGCGATTTCTTCCGGCTCTTCGACATACGTTTCCAGCAGATCCCACAGCCGTTCGAGAAGGACTTCCAGCCCTTCGCCAGTCATGGCGCAGATAGGGTATACTTCCTGTCCCCGTTCGTCCATATAGGCCTGCAGCCGTTCCAGATTGTCCGAATCGCCGAGCATGTCGATTTTATTCGCCGCGATGACCTGCTTTTTCCGCGACAGCTTTTCGCTGTATTTGCGCAGCTCTTCGTTGATTTTTTCGTAATCCTCGATGGGGTCGCGGCCTTCCATGCCCGACACGTCGAGGACGTGGACCAGTATCTTCGTCCGCTCGATATGGCGGAGGAAATCGTGGCCCAGGCCTACGCCTTCGCTGGCTCCTTCAATGAGGCCGGGAATGTCGGCCATGACGAAGCTGCGGTGGTCGCTCAGGTCGACGACGCCGAGAATGGGGTTAAGCGTCGTAAAGTGATAGGCCGCTACTTCCGGCTGAGCCGCCGATACCTTGCGCAGGATACTCGACTTGCCGACGCTGGGATAGCCTAACAGGCCGATGTCGGCCAATACCTTCAGTTCCAGGCGGAGCCACCGTTCTTCGCCCGGTTCGCCCCGTTCGGCAAAGGTCGGAGTGCGGTTGGAGCTGGAACGGAAATGCCAGTTGCCCCGGCCGCCGCGGCCGCCTTTGGCTACGATGGCCTGCTGGCCGTCATGGCTCAGGTCGGCAATGATCTGACCCGATTCTTCGTCTTTTACGATCGTGCCTAAAGGAACCGTAATGAGCAGGTCTTCGGCGTTGCGGCCGTAGCAGTTCGCCCCCTGGCCCTTGCCGCCGGGCTTGGCCTTGAACAGGCGGCGGAAGCGGAAGTCGACGAGGGTGTTGACGTTGCGGTCGGCTACGAGGACGACGTTGCCGCCGTGGCCGCCGTCGCCGCCGTCAGGACCGCCCTTGGGGACAAATTTTTCGCGGCGGAAACTGCTCATGCCGTCGCCGCCTTTTCCGGACTGTACAAAAATTCTGGCTCTATCGATAAACATATTTCACCTCATTGAATACGAAATGTCTGAAAAGGACGCTATATACAGAAAGAGACACAGCATACATATACCATGTCTCCTGTCTATCTGTCCTGCTATATACACTTAAAACGGTACTGTTCAAATTTTAAAGCAAAACGGCTCGTCTGTAAAGTCATTTTGCGCAAGAAATTCAATTCGTTTACGGCTTCTGCAATAGTTCCAGCCCTTTTTCCAGCTGATAGTCGACGGGATCGTTCGGCTGCAGGGGCACGACGACGTCGGGCTCGATGCCCTTGCCTTCGACCTCCCGCCCCTTCGTCGTCCGATACTTGGCTACGGTAACCTTTACGGCGTCGTCCTTCGTAACGGGATAGACGCCTTGGACGGTTCCCTTGCCGAAGGTGCGGACGCCGACGATGGGTCCCAGCTGCAGGTCCTGCACGTCGCCGGCGACGATTTCCGACGCGCTGGCTGAATTTTCATTGACCAGCACGACGAGGGGAATGACCTCATCTGTCCCGTCGGCGACGAACTGCTGTTCCTGGCCGTCGCTGCTCGTATAGGACACGACGACGCTGTTCTTCGGCACGAAGTTGCTAGCCACCAGCGTCGCCTGGTCGACTAGCCCGCCGGGATTATTGCGCAGGTCGAGAATCATCTTTTTCATTCCCTGAGCCCGCAGGGACTGATAGGCTTCGGTAAATTCCCGGCCCGTATCCTCGCTGAACAAGGCGATGCGGATGTAGCCGATATCCGTCCCTTCGATCATCTCGCCGGCCGCCGTCTGCATGTGGATATTGCGGCGTATCAAGGTCATGTCCCTGTCGGCGCCGTCGCGGCGAATCGTCAGGACGACGGACGTATTTTCCGGGCCGCGGATGGACAGGGATACGTCTTCCAGCTCCATTCCCGCCGTCAGCTGGCCGTCGATAGCCATGATGACGTCGCCCCGCTGCAGCCCCGCCTCGCTGGCCGGGCTGCCGTCGATGACGCCGGCAATGAACACGCCTTCCTCGGCCTGGCTGATGTACACGCCGATGCCGGCATAGGAGCCGGTCATCTGCTCCGTAAACATCTTGAATTCGTCGCCAGTCAAATAGGTCGAATGCTTGTCGCCCAACGTGTCTACGACGCCCTTCATGGCCCCGTCGAGCAGGGCCTTCTTGTCGATGTCGCCGGCATAATGGTCCTCTACGACGGCAATGGTGCGGAAGAATTTAAAAATTCCCATATAATCGCCTGTCAGTTCGTACGACAAGGCGGCCAGCAGAAGAAGAACTGAGGCGACGACCGTCGTAATCCACTGGAAAAAGGGCTTTGCTTCCTGAAAAAAACGCTTCATAGACTCTTTCATCACAGCGCCGCCTTATAAGTAGGCCATGGGGTCTACAGGGTCCCCGTTGGAACGCACTTCAAAGTGAACGTGCGGCCCCGTCGAATTGCCCGTCGAGCCGGCATAGGCGATGGTCTGCCCTTTAGAGACAGACTGGCCGGCCGATACGGCCAGGGATTCGTTGTGGCCGTACAAGGTCGACAGGCCGTTGCCGTGATCGATGATAACGGCGTAACCGTAGCCGCTGATCCAGCCGGCTTCCACGACGTAGCCGCTGTCGGCAGCCGCTACGGGCGTGCCGTAATCGACGCCGATATCCATGCCGCTGTGATAAATAGTCGAGCCGAAAATAGGATGGACGCGGTAGCCGTATTCGGACGTAATGACGCCGTTGACCGGCCACATCATAGCGCCGGATCCGCTGACGGGCTGATAGCTCGTGTATCCGCCTCCTCCCGACGACTGCTGGGCCGCCGCGGCCGCTGCCGCTGCCGCCCGTTCGGCCGCGCGCTGGCGGAGCATTTCGCCGATGGCTGCTGAAGACGCTTCCAATTCGCGGTAAGCCGCTTCTGCCGTGGCCTTATCGTTTTCAGCCTGATACAGAATAGCTTGCTGTTCCTTCTTATGTTCTTCAATTTCAGCCTTCTTCTGTTCCGCTTCGGCCTTCAGCTGTACCTGATGCTGCCGTTCCGCTTCCAGTTCCTGCCGGGCCTGATGGATGATATCCCGCTGTTCCCGAATGGACGAAATCAGCTCCATGTCGGCGGCGACGACTCGGCGCAGCAGTTCGACGCGGTTGGCAAAGTCATTGAAGTCCTTGGCTCCCAAAATGACGTCGAGATAATTGAGCTGGCCGTGCATATAAATATCGCGGATGCGGACGCTGAACACGTCGAGGCGCTTGTCGAGCTTAGCCTGTTCGGCTGCCAGCCGGGCTTCCGTATCCCTGATTTTGGCTTCCGTCTGGGCCAGCTGGTCGGAAATCGACTTGTATTCCGCTTCGGCGGCGTCGAGGTTTTCCTGGATGACCCGCAGCTTTTCAAAGACGCTGCCGATGACCGCTTCGGCTTCATTCTTCTTTTGTTCCTGTTCCGCCATCTGCTGCTGCACGTCGGCCAGCTGGTTCTGCAAATCCTCGTCTTCGGCGAAGGACGCGAAGCACGGGCTCAGCAAGGCCGATATGACCATGGCGGCTACGTATTTTTTCTGTTTCGTAAACGTAACCATACCTTACACCTTCATATACCGCTTCAACGAAATCGTACTGCCGATAGCCCCGATGACCATGCTGATGAGCAGGAGGACGCCCCCCATTTGATACATGAAGGGGTACATGCCGACCATGGGCAGGAACGCCAGAGTACGGTGAATCGTCACCGTAATGAATTCATAGAACTGCAGCAGGGCCAGGTCGGCGATGACGCCGCCGATAAAGCCCAGGAACAGGCCTTCCAGCAGGAAGGGCCAGCGGATAAACCAGTTCGTCGCGCCGACGTATTTCATGATACCGATTTCCTTGCGGCGGGCAAATACGGTCAGGCGAATCGTATTGGAAATGATGAACAGCGTCGCAAAGGTCAAGAGAATGATCAAGGCGATGCCGCCCCAGCGGACGACGGCCGTAATCTGAAACAGCTGCTCGATGATTTCCTGGCCGTAATGGGAGCTTTCGACTTCCGGATATTCAGCGACAATAGCCGCCGTCTTTTTAACGGCTTCCGGATTGGTGAAGGTCAGCTCGTACGAGCTGGGCAGAGGGTTCTTCCCTTCCAGAGCGTTCAGGATGCCCGGCTGGTCCTTCATCCGTTCCTTCAGCTTTTCCATGGCCTGATCTTTATTGGTAAAGCTGAGTTCCTTGACATCAGGCAGAGCTTTCAGCCGGCGGCCGACGCTCATGACCTGGTCCGTCGTCAAGTCGTCCTTTAAATAGATGCTGATCTGCACCTGGCTCTCCAGATTTTCTGCAAAGTGATCCAAATTGGCGACGATAATCGTAAATACACCTAAGATGAAAAAGGACAAGGCGACCGTCGCAATGGACGCGATGGTCATGAAGCTGTTGCGCCAAAAAGACTTGACCGCTTCGGACACGAAGTAGCGCATCGTTCTAATCTTCATCGCCGTATCCTCCCTTCTGTTCGTCGCGGACTACTTTGCCGTCGACGATTTCGATGACCCGCTTGTTCATCAAGTCGACCATCTGCTTATCATGAGTAACCATGAGGACTGTCGTGCCCATATGGTTGATTTTCTTAAACGTTTCCATAATGTCCCTAGACGTGTCCGGGTCCAGGTTGCCCGTCGGTTCGTCGGCAATGAGCAGCAGGGGGCGGTTTACGATTGCCCGGGCGATAGCCACGCGCTGCTGCTCGCCGCCGCTCAGATTCTGCGGCAGGTCGTCGGCCTTGCTCAGCAAGCCGACCAAGTCTAGGACCGTCCGCACCCGCTCTTTAATGACCTTGCGCGGCGATTCGATAACTTCCATGGCAAAGGCCACGTTTTCCGCAGCCGTCTTATTGGGCAGGAGGCGGAAATCCTGGAAGACGATCCCCATTTTGCGCCGCAGATAAGGCACGCGGCTCTTAGGCAGCTTATTGACTTCTATCCCGTCGACGAAGACCGAGCCCTGGCTGGGCAGTTCTTCGTGGGACAGCATCTTGATAAACGTCGATTTGCCGGCGCCGCTGGCGCCGACGACAAATACAAATTCGCCCTTGCCGATGTGCAGCGACACATGGCTCAAGGCTACGGAACCATTTTCATATACTTTTGATACGTCTTTGAAATCAATCATGGGAAACCTCTTTCCAAGTATCTGTGCAAACTGCGGCCCTAACGGCCGTCCGTATTTCTGCTCTTCAGGCGAGCCCGCAAACTGTCCTTTCCTTCGATAATCCGCAGGGCCAAATAAGCGTTGCGCAGCGACTGGCGGCGCAGGTGATTGAGCCGCGCCTTCACGTCCGGCGCAATGCCTCCGGCAGCCAGCTTCCTCGTCACGTCGGCGACAAGATCTCCGGCGGAAACCGTCTCGACGGTACCGCAGAGCTTCTCTCCGATGAGCTGGATAAAACTGTCTATCTTCGGATCGTAGGAAATAGCCGTCACGGGCACCTCCATGAGGGAGGCGAACACCAGGGCGTGCAGGCGGTTGGCGATGACGGCGTCCATGCAGCCGATGAGAGACATGAATTCCACCGTATTATAGCCTTCCCGCAGGACGACGGCTTCCGTTTCCATCATGGCGGCAATATCCTCGCCGGCCTTGACGTCGGCGGGATACTGCATGGGAATGAAGATGATGCGGGCATCCAGACGGCGCTGCAGCTCGTCGGCGGCCTTGGCAATTTCTTCTTTATACCCCCTCATCCCCTGCCAGTCGCGTACAGCGACGCCGACGCGGGTCCGGATGCCTGTGACGCCGGCTTTTTTCAGCAAGTAAAAGCCGATTTTCTTATCGACGGGATGCATGGAAAGGACGGCGTCGGCCGTGACGTGAACCGGCGGAGCCGTCACGCCTAAAGACGCCAGCTCCCGCTTCGATTCGCTGTCGCGGACGCCGATAACCGTCGCCTGCTGCAGCACCTGCCGCACGGCCTGCCGGGCCTTTTCGCCCCGCACGGGACCTATGCCCTGGGCATAGAGCATGACGGGCTTATGGAAAAACAAAGCGATGCGCATGACCAGCAGATAATAGTAGAGGCTGCGAGTGCTGGTCACGTCCTGGAGCAGGCTGCCGCCGCCGCTAATAAGAATATCACAGCGGCGAATAGCCGCTGCGATAGCGAAAAAGTTCATGCGGTGAACTGTATGTACGTTGTGATGTTTCCGGGTCATCTGGCAGTTGCCCGTAATGACCGTAATCTCCACGTGGGGCATGATGTCCCGCAGGGAGCCGATAATAGCCGACAGCATGGCCTCGTCGCCGGCGTTGGCAAATCCGTAATAGCCGGAAATAACGACCTTACTCACGGGGCTTCACCCGCTTTCCCAGCCAATTCGTAATGTACTCGAGGAAGGCAACGCCGCAGACACCAATGATGCCTAACGGCAGGCCCAGCAGCCAGCCGTCGATGCCCCGGATAAAGGACATCAGGAAGGGCGTGCGGATGTGGGCGAACGTTTCGACCATGGAGCCGACGCCTATCGTCGCAGCCAGCACTAACAGGAAGTGCAGTATCTGCGGCCATTTGCGGTACATGGCGGCGACCATGAGGAAGAAGGCCGGATGGCCGACGAGAAATTCCTTTTCCCGCGGACGGGCGTACATGGCATTTTCCAGAAACCGGCGTAGCGCTACTTCAAAATCGGGCACGGGAACGCCTGCCGTATGGCCGCTCCGCCCGACGAAAATGAAAGCTACCATAGCCAGCATGCCCAACAGGATGAGCGTCCCCATCTTGATGGGAATATTGAGGAAGTCCTTCGCAAAAGCCGCAAAATCCTGCGGCGAGGCGATCGTCCGGCCCCACAGGGGGAAGCGGAGCAAATAGCCTGCGGCTACCAATAGGATGGGCAGCATGAAGGTCAGCTTGACGCCGCGGTAAAAATCAAATTCCATAAAGAAACGGATATTGCCAAGCATGGCCGCAATATACAAGCCGCCGATCATGGCGATGGCCACGGCGCAGGTCAGGCCGACGGCGCCGTCGCGGACGACTCGTCCGTACCCCAGGGGCGCGTCTATCGGCTTCTTTCTCCACCAATCCAGCAGGAGGAGCATAGCCGCTGTCGGCGACGCGACAGCACAGCCGATAGCCATGAGCTGCAGGAACAGGGCGCTATGAAACAGAGCCGTTCCCCCGGCTCCGCCGACGACTGCCAGCGCCAGGAGAATATAATTTACCTTTTCCGATAAGGGAATGAACAGGTTCAGCACGAAGACAAACCCGCAGGCCGCGGCCGCGGCCGTCACGGCCAGCAGCAGGGCGTTGGGATAATACCCTTCCATAATAGAGGCCCTGCCCAGCGCATAGCCCCGGTCTTTCAATTTCCGGGACGTTTCCTGAATATAGGACAGATTCGTCTCCGTCAGGTTCATGCCGTGAAGGGGCTTTTTATACAGGGGATATAAATTGACGCGGACGTTGCGTTCCAAATCGCTGATGTAAAAGCGCATGGCCGCTTCTTCCGGCGTAATCTTTTCCAGTTCTTCCTTAGACATGGCGTAGATACGCACCGTTTGATAATCGAGGAGATCGGCCAAATCATACATGCCGTCCTGACGGTCGTACTGCAGCTGGTTGGCCGCTTCGATCATGTAAAAGGGCAGGCCCTGGGCCTTCATATGCTCCGCCGTCACAGCCAGCATCGCCTTGCGCTGCTCCTTGTCCGGCGTATAGCCCAGCACTTCCTTGCCGACGAACATGATGCCCGACACGTCGGGAATATCCGCGGCCCGCTGGAAAAACTGATCAATCTGCTCTTTCGATACGTTGCTGTAATTCGTCGGCCGCAGGATGACGTGGAACCCGCGGGCCGCAATGGCCTTGGCGTCGGCCGACAAGATTCCCAGATTCGTATCACCCAACGCCGGCATGGAGCCGCGCAGGCCTAAGATGCGGTATTGGGAATTGGCAATGACGCTGACGCTGTCCGCGCCGAGGCGGGTCTTCAGGTCTGCCGCAATTTCGTCGAAGTACGGGTCTTCCTTGTCCTTAGGCTGGCCGACGACGTAATAATCATAAGACAAATCGCCGATCTGCAGCTGCGGATAATACAGCTGGAAGCCCAGCCGCGTAATGAGCGATATGTCGCCCCGCTGGGTCAGCTTGTTCAGCGTCGTGTCGTATATGGTAAAGCTCGTAATGCCGGCCTGCCGGAATTTTTCCAGCGCCTCGCCGACGTCATAGCCGTCGTTGCGGACCATGCTGACGACGGCGTCGTAATCCATAGCCTGCTCGATCGTCATCGTCCGTTCTTCCACGGCGTAGCGCTGGACGCACATGTATATGGAGCAAAGGAGGCCGATGAGCACGGCGGCAATCATCAGCATGTTGCTGTAGCGATGTTGTTTTTCCATGTTTCCACCTTACTTAATGAGCGGCCGTCTGGCCGTGTATAGTCAGCACGTCGCCGTGCATCATCACGCTATCCGGTACGATTCCCAGGGGAAATTCGCTGAAATCGTACACTTCGGCGCTGCCCAGACCGCGGGCGCGGTATTTCATGCCGAAGCCCTCGACGGTGACGTCGTCGGGAATGAACATGAGCTTTTTCTCATCCATGCCGAAGCGGCCGTGAATAACCGCCCGGGCGTTCAGCAGGCCGCCCAGCTTGGCCGAGCCGCTGACTTCAATCGTATCGCCCAGAAAGACGACCGACACGTCCTTCAGGCCGTCTACCTTTTCCACTAAAAAATTGCGCAGCTCATTGCTGCTCACGGACGCCGACATTTCGCCGTGCGCGGCGGAAGCCAGGGTCATCTGCTGGTCCAGCAAGGCGTCCATCGGGCTGAATTTCACGCCCTGCAGGTCGCAGTCAAAGCTGTCGAACATCAGGCCGCCGACGCGGAAGGCCTTGCCGTGGACGCTGACCGCATCGAGCTCGCCGAGGAGCACCTTCATGCCCGGCGAGGCCTCGACGCGCACGTCTTCCGGTTTGAGGTCCATCTTCTGGGACAAGGCGTAATGAAGAGCCACTTCCGCCGTCTTCGGGCCGAAGGCGTTGACGCCGACGAGAACCGCCGCCGCGATGATCAAAAGTGTGATTAGCTTTTTCATTTATATATCCTGTCTTGAAATCTTCTTATCCTTTTCCTGCTGCAGATAGCCTTCGATGAAGATATCTAAATCGCCGTCCATAACGGCCTGGATATTGCCCGTTTCCACGCCGGTGCGGTGGTCCTTGACCAAGTTGTAGGGATGGAATACGTACGAGCGTATCTGGCTCCCCCATTCGATGGCCTGATGGACGCCGCCGATTTCGGCTTTCAGTTTTTCCTGCTTTTCCCGTTCCAATTCAAAGAGCTTGGCCCGCAGGTACTTCAAGCACATTTCCTTGTTCTGGAGCTGGGACCGTTCGTTCTGGCACTGGACGACGATGCCCGTCGGCATATGGGTCATGCGGACGGCCGAGCTGGTCTTGTTGACGTGCTGGCCGCCGGCGCCGGAGGCGCGGAAGTAGTCGACGCGGACGTCGTCCATATTGATTTCTACGTCTACGTCGTCAGGCAGCTCGGGCATGACGTCTACGGCCGTAAAGGACGTATGGCGGCGCGCCGCCGCGTCGAAGGGGGAAATGCGGACCAGGCGGTGCACCCCTTTTTCCGACTTCAAATACCCGTAGGCATATTCGCCTTCAATCGTAAAGGCTGCGCTCTTGATGCCCGCTTCGTCGCCAGGCTGCATATCCATGACGTTGATGCGGTAGCCGTTGCGCTCGGCCCAGCGCATGTACATGCGGATGAGCATCTGCGCCCAGTCCTGGGCTTCGGTGCCGCCGGCGCCGGCGTGGAAGGTGACGATGGCGTTGCACGTATCGTATTCATCGGAAAGAAGCAGGAGGATTTCCCTCTTTTCTACGTCTTTTACCAGTTCCTTATACTGCTTTTCGATTTCGCCAGCCAAATCGGCATCGCCTTCTTCCATAGCCAGCTCCAGGTAGTCGCAGGCATCCTGCACCCGCTGCACCAGCTCTTTATGGCCTTCGACTTCGGCTTTCAGCTGCGTCGCTTCCTGGGAAATAGCCTTGGCCTTTTCCGGGTCATTCCAAAAGTCCGGATCGCTCATCTGCATATCCAGATTCATAATTCGTTCTTCTTTTCGAGGTAAGCTAAAGTGAATCCCCGATTTCTTGTATTCTATTCTGCAAATCTTCCAAAGGCTTACGCAACTCTTCTAATAGCACAAGTATCACCATCTTTCATATATCAACATTAATTACCGATTATATCACAGGCATTCTCTTTTTTACAGAGAATTTACTTTCTTTTTCTGCATTTCAGCCTTAGTCCTGCTGCTGTTGCTTTCTCTGTTCTTCCCGTTCGATATCCTCGCGGCTGACGGGCTTGCTTTCTTCGTGCACTTCCGTCGCGCCCTGGAGTCGGTCTTCCGCCTTGGGAACGGGCTTGCTGTACGTTACCTGAATGTGATAGAGGAAGGTAATGACCGTCCGCTTGATGGAATCGATCATTTCTTCAAACATTTCATAGGCTTCGAATTTGTATTCGACCAGAGGATTCTTCTGGCCGTACGCCCGCAGGTTGATGCCTTCCTTCAAGGCGTCCATGGCATCGAGGTGATCCATCCACTTGCTGTCGACGACGCGGAGCATAATGGCTTTTTCCAGCTCGCGCATCGTTTCGGCGCTGATTTCCTTTTCCCGTTCGTCGTACAAGGCGACGGCAATGTCCTTGAGCTTTTCCTGTACTTCGATGCGGCTGAGGTTTTCCAGTTCTTCTACCGTTACAGTTCCCTTGGGCACGAAGTACTGTTCCATCTGAGCCAGGAGGCCGGCAAAATCCCATTCTTCCGGATAGAGCTTTTCGTCGGCATACCGGTCCAGACCGTCGAGAATAATATCATCGACCATGCCGAGGATCGTATCGCGCAGCGATTCGGCGACGAGGACCTTGCGGCGCTGCCCGTACAGGACCTCACGCTGCTGATTCATGACGTCGTCGTATTCAAGGACGTACTTACGGATTTCAAAGTTGTGGCTTTCGACCTTCTTCTGAGCCTTTTCAATGGAGCGGGTAATCATGGAATGGGTAATCGGTTCGTCTTCGTCCATGCCCAGCTTGTCCATGAATTTAGAAATGTTTTCCGAGCCGAAAATACGCATGAGGTCGTCTTCCAGAGACAGGAAGAACTGCGTCGTGCCCGGGTCGCCCTGACGGCCTGCGCGGCCCCGGAGCTGGTTGTCGATACGGCGGCTTTCGTGCCGTTCCGTACCAATGATCATCAGGCCGCCCAATTCGGCTACGCCCTTGCCGAGCTTGATATCCGTGCCGCGGCCGGCCATATTGGTCGCGATGGTGACCATGTTCATCTGGCCGGCGTCCTTGATGATTTCCGCTTCTTTTTCGTGATACTTAGCGTTCAGCACGTTGTGGACGATGTTTTCTTTTTTCAAAAGCTGGCTGATGATTTCCGACTGGCTGATAGACGTCGTGCCGACGAGGATCGGCTGGCCCGTTTCGTGGCGCTTCTTGACTTCACGGACGACGGCCCGGTATTTGGCGTGCTTCGTCTTGTAGATGACGTCGGGCAAGTCCTTGCGGATAGCCGGCTTGTTCGTCGGAATAACGTAGACATCCAGCTTGTAAATCTTATTGAATTCGTCTTCTTCCGTCTTAGCCGTACCAGTCATGCCGGCCAGCTTGTCGTACATGCGGAAGTAGTTCTGGAAGGTAATCGTCGCCAAGGTCTTGCTTTCGCCCTGAACCTTGACGTTTTCCTTCGCTTCGATGGACTGGTGGAGCCCGTCGCTGTAGCGGCGGCCGAACATGAGGCGGCCCGTAAATTCGTCGACGATGACGATTTCGCCGTCTTTGACGACATAATCCTTGTCGCGGTGCATCATAAAGCGGGCCCGCAGAGCCTGAATGACCAAGTGGTTCAAATCGAGGTGGTCGTTGTCAAACATATTCTTAATGCCCAGCATCTTTTCGACCTTGGCGACGCCGCTTTCTGTCGGCGCGATGGTCTTTTGCTTTTCGTCCATCGTGTAGTCTTCTTTTTCAAAGGTCTTGACGATGTGAGCCAGCGTATAGTACAAATCCGTCGATTTTTCTCCCGGTCCGGAAATAATAAGCGGCGTACGGGCTTCGTCGATGAGGATGGAGTCCACTTCGTCGACGATGCAGTAGTTCAGGGGACGCTGTACCATCTGGTCCTTGCTGATGACCATGTTGTCGCGCAGGTAGTCGAAGCCGAATTCGTTATTCGTGCCGTACGTAATATCGGAATTATAGGCGCGGCGGCGCTGTTCATACGTCAGGTCGTGGACGATGAGGCCGACGGACAATCCCAGGAACTTATAAATCTGACCCATTTCTTCGCTGTCGCGTGTGGCCAAATAGTCGTTGACCGTGACGACGTGGACGCCTTTACCGGTCAGGGCGTTCAAGTAGACGGGCAGCGTCGCGACGAGGGTCTTGCCTTCACCTGTACGCATTTCTGCAATATCGCCGCGGTGCAGGACGATACCGCCCAGAAGCTGTACGTCAAAATGGCGCATGCCGAGGACGCGGCGCGACGCTTCGCGCACGACGGCAAACGCTTCGGGCAGAATATCGTCCAGCGTTTCCCCTTCGGCCAGGCGGCGCTTGAATTCAAAGGTCTTCTCCTGCAGCGAAGAATCGCTCAAGGCCGTAAGCTTCGGTTCCAAATCGTTAATATGATGGACGATAGGCCACATCTTCTTTAATTCGCGTTCGGTATTATTGCCGAGCAGTCTCTGCATTATTTTATTAAACACGTAATAAGCCCTCCAATTGCAACTAAGTTATTGATACATATTTATATTCAATTGTATATTTTATCAAACCAGGCCCTAAATGACAATACATTCTGCCCTTTCCCCCTCTCATCGTTCCCTCTGCGCCTCATCTTTTTACATTTTTTACTTATTCTATACATGATTTTCTGGTACAATATAGGTGTACCCATATCACCTGCATCGATTTTATGTGGATATGACTAGTTATCTCTTAGAAAGAAGGGCATATATGATAACCATCTCTGAAGAAACAAAAAAGACCTTTCAAGACAGATATCCCGAATTTGAAGACGCCTGTCAGGCTTTTTTCCGCCAGGAACTTCCGGCAGGCCAATATAAGGGCATTTCCGGAAAATACGGCAGCTACGCCGAACGGGGCGGCAACAGCGGCATGCTGCGCATGCGGTTCTCCGGCGGCCGCGTTACAAAGGACCAGATTGCCTTTTTAGCCCGGGCCATCGATACGTATCACGTGCAGCTGGCTCATTTCACGACAGCCCAGGCCATTCAGTATCACAAGATGGACGGCCCATCTATTTTATCCTTATATAAGGAATGCCTAGAGCACGGCATTTACTGTATCGGAGGCGGCGGCGACAACCCCCGCAACATCACGGCCAGCCCGCTCCGCGGCGTAGACCCGAAGGAATTCTTCGACGTATCGCCCTACGTCGACGCAGCAGCCTCGTACGTCCTCACTATCATTCCGGAACTGCACCTGCCGCGGAAATATAAAATCGCCTTTTCCAACGGCACGGACAACGAAAGCCACGCCACCTTCAAGGATTTGGGCTTCTTAGCCAAGAAAAACGGTACCTTCGACGTCTATGCTGCCGGCGGCCTGGGGGCCGCCAATCCCCGCCTGGGCGTCAAAGTAGGCGAAGACGTCGCGCCGACAAAAATTTTGTATTATATCGACGCCTTCGCCCAAATGTTCATGGCCCACGGCGACTATAAGAACAGAGCCAGAGCCCGTTCCCGCTTCATGCCGGTCAATCTCGGCGACGAAGAATTCTGCAAGACCTTCCAGACCTTCCTGGAAAAATCGCAGGAAAAAGACCTCTCCTTTATTCCTCAGGAATACGTCGTAGCCAAGAAGGCGCCGTCCTCGGCCAAGCCGAACATCGCCCGCATCCACAGCCAGAAGCAGGACAACCTCTACTACGTAGAATACCATCCCCTCGGCGGCACGCCGGACATGGCCGTATTCAAGAAGGCCCTGCAGTTCTTGTCTGACGTTGAAGATGCAGAACTCCGCCTGAACACGGACGAATCGCTCTACGCCGTCAACCTGACCGCGGAAGAAGCCATCGCCTTCGCCGCCATCACCGAAGAGGACACGGCGAAAAATACCTTTGAAAAATCGGTCTGCTGCATCGGCGCGGCCATCTGCCAGCAAGGCCTGCGCGATTCCCACGGCATGTGGCTGCGCACAGTCAAGGCCCTGCGCGGCAGCGGCGTCGACACGTCGTACCTGCCCAAGCTGCATATTTCCGGCTGCCCCTCGTCGTGCGCGGCCCAGCAGATCGGCGCCATCGGCCTGCGCGGCGCAGCTAAAAAAGTGGACGGCGATATGAAGCCGGCCTTTACGGTCTTTGCCGGCGGCACCTATGCGACGCCGACACAGGAACGCTTCGGCGCGCAAATCGGCGTCATTACGGAAGACAACATCCCTGCCTTCCTGACGGCCTTGGCCGAAACACTGAAAACCAAGGGCCAAACCTTTGACGAATGGTACGGAGCCCATACCGATGAGTTTGCGTCGCTGGTTTCTTCCTTCGAATAACATATCTAAACGGCAAAAGCCGGGAGAACCCAAACGAATGGGCTCTCCCGGCTTCTTTATATTGCCTTCGGCATGATTATTTTACATTCTTTTTCGTCGCGTTGCTGCGGATATCCACTTCGACGAGCCGTTCTACCTCATCGCCGCGGACGCCGATGAAGTAATTGGTAAAGTTCGCCGTCGAGCAGGAGTGATTCGGAATGATGCAGATCTTATCGCCGACCTTCAAATCAGTTTTTCCATTGACGTGAATTTTCCCTACTTCTTCTGACAGCCCGTCTACGCATAACTCCGGATGGCCCTTGACCGTGCCGTACCCTACGATAGACGTATTGCCGTGGGCTCCCTGATCGAGCCCCAGGCATTTCGTGCCGGCATCGCAGATAAACAAGTCTTCCGACAGATGGGACACGACAGATGCCAGTACGTACAGCGCGCATTCTTCTTCCGAAGCGGTCTGCGTAGACAACTGAATCGTATCGTTGAAGATGTAGTTGCCCGGATGATAGATGGAGATGTGCTCGTCGGCAATATTCTGGGCAAAGGTAGGCGTAGAACCGCTGGAAATGATATCCACAGTATAGCCTGCCTTTTTCAGCGCTTCTGCCGCCGCTGCCATGCTGCGGGCTTCATCTTCGCAATAGCCTGCCAGATCTTCATGGCTGCATGCGCCGTATACATGGCCCGGATGGGTAGAAATCCCCTTAAATACCAGATGGTCGCAGGCTTTCAACGCGTCGGCCAAGGGAACGACCTTATCGGGAGCCACACCGAAGCGGTGAAGGCCGCTGTCTACAATAATCGTGTACTGCACGGAAACGCCCTGTTTAGCCGCCTGTTCCTGAATTGCCTTAGCCGCGTCTTCCCCGTCAATGCGGATGATAAAATTGCACTTCTGCGACAAGGCGATGACCCGATCGATAGACACGTTCGTCGCTACGGGATAGGCATACATGATATTTTGGATGCCTGCGGCGCACAAGGCTTCCGCTTCGTCCAGCGTGCCGCACAAAAATCCCGTGCAACCATATTGCTGCTGCAATAACGCCAGTTCCGTGCTCTTATGCGTCTTGACCATCGGCCAAATCTGCTTTCCATGCGCCGCAGCCAAGTCAGCGTACTTCTTCAGGTTATGTTCCATATAATCCAAATTCAACAAAATAGCCGGCGTATACACTTGATCAATTTTCATATTCGCATATCTCCCTTCTTGTACAAATCCTTCTTGTACAAATACAGTAAAAAATGGTTAATTGTAAAATGAATTTGAACAGGTAATCAAAAAACAAAAATCCATAGTGAAGCTTCATGTTAAAATGGTTTTGCGAGAAATCATCAACAAAGGAGCAATCACTATGGATCACATCCATTCTA
>NZ_NQXW01000088.1:0-203 GCF_002287425.1 Megasphaera sp. ASD88
CTCCAGGAAGCCTTGTAAAATCGATCATGACGACTGCGAGCTGTTTATCCAATGGATGGTGGAACGAGTCCGCCAAGAACGCTGGTCACTGGATGCCTGCGTTGGCTATGCTAGGCGAAATAAGCTATTTACTCCGGAACAGATTCCCTGTACCAAGACGCTCTACAACATGCTTTGGGCTAACAAACTTCCACTGTCACTCT
>NZ_NQXW01000011.1:0-69724 GCF_002287425.1 Megasphaera sp. ASD88
AGACCGAGGGCTTGACTTAAGTAGAGAAGCGGTTTTAAAGGAGCGAAAGCGACGCGTAAAACCGACTGAATCACTTATCCTTTAGGGTAAGCAGAGAAGCGCTTACTCCCGAAGGGAGTGGGTGAGGAAATCTGGAAGCAGGTTCTGAAAAAGGAAGACCGTAACAGAGCGGAGGCTCGTTAAGGAAGTTCGTTTTATGCAGTTGTAAGGGCACGGGCCCTTAGGAAAATTCAGTGGCGATAGCTACGGGGATCCACCTGTTCCCATGCCGAACACAGCAGTTAAGCCCGCAAACGCCGAAAGTACTTGGGGGGAGGCCCCCTGGGAGGATAGGAAGCCGCTGATTACAAAAAGAGAGCAGTGCATTGGCACTGCTCTCTTTTTGCATACAACAACCTCCCATCTACCCAGGGCAAGCCCTGGGATAAGTAGCGAACCTCGTTTGAAGGAGCGAAAGCGACGCGCAAACGAGTGTGAGTCACTTATGTCGGGTCCGTGCGTAAGCAGCACATGTCATGAAGAAGTATTCATGTGTGCAGACCCGACTGATAGGTGCGACGACCGCCAGGAGGAGACGTATACGACATGTATGCGTTCTTTTTTTGTATATGTGCGGCTTTCTATCCTTCTAGGTTCCTGGGATAAGCAGAGAGCCAAGTTTGAAGGAGTGCGAAGCACGACGCGCAAACTTGTGCGAATCGCTTATGTCGGACCGCTAACGTAAAACGGGATATGTTGCAGCAACATATGCATGCGTGCCGGTCCGACTGATAGGTGCGACGACCGTCAGCAGGAGACGTATACATCATGTATGCGTTCTTTTTTTGTATATGTGCGGCTTCCTATCCTTCCAGGTTTCTGGGATAAGCATAAGCAGGGAACACCGTTTGAAGGAGCGAAGCGACGCGCAAACGGTAATGAGTCGCTTACTTCGAATCGGGACACATAAGATAGAATGCTGATAGGCTTATGCTGCAAAGCCTGCCGATTCGAAGCCTTGATGACGATACCCTAAACAGATAAACACGACGCGCAACATAAAGTATCCCCGCTGTCTTGTTTGCAGAGACAGCGGGGGTACTCTTTACTCTTCAGTTATTTCTTCTTCTTTCTTCACGGGAAATATAACGGAAATCGTCGTTCCTTCATTTAATTTGCTTTTCAGCGAGAGCTCGGCGTTATTCCCTTTTGCGATATATTGGGCGATGGATAAGCCTAGGCCGGAGCCGCCTGTTTCTTTGGCCCGGGATTGTTCGACGCGGTAAAATCGTTCAAATACCCTGTCGATATCCTTTTCGGGAATGCCGATGCCCGTGTCCGATACGGAATAGTATACGTTGTCGCCGTCGCGGCGGCAGGACAGGGTGATGTTTCCGCCGGCAGGCGTGTATTTGACTGCGTTGTCGACGAAGATTCGCAGCATTTGCTTTACGCTGCCCGGCTCGGCATAAATCGTCGCTTCGTCGTTTTCCACAATCGTGATTTTATGGTCATGATCCAGCAGGGTCACTTCGTTGTACACATCCTGGAGCAGCTTGGCCGTGTTGATATCGGCGAAATGTTTTTTTAATGTGCCGCTGTTTGTGCGGGCGAAGAACAAAAGCCGTTCGATAAGCTGCCGCATGTATTCCGTTTCCTGCTTGATAGTCGTAATACTTTCCTGCAGTACGGCCGGGTCATTTTTTCCCCAGCGGTCCAGCAGATCCGCATAGCCGGCGATGACGGTAATCGGCGTGCGCAGCTCATGAGACGCGTCGCTGATGAATTGCTGCTGCTGTTTATAGCCGTATTCGATACGGTCCAATGCTTGGTTGATCGTAACGGCTAAGTCATGCAGCTCGTTGCGGTTATCCGACAAGGTAATGCGGTTATCAAGCTGGTTGACCTCGATTGTTTCCAACGTGTCGTTGATGATGCGCAGCGGTGCCAACGACTTTTTCATCAGGTACATGCCGGTCAGAACGGTCAGGGCCAAGCAGATGAGGATAGACGCCAGCAGCTGCTTGGACAGCAGGGTAATGAAGTCGTTTTCCTTATCAGGCTGGCGGGAGAACCGCAGGTAGTAGCTCTTGCCGTCGTCGCCGTCCCATTTTTTGTAATAGGAAAACTCCGTCGTTTCGCTGCCCTGTATCGTCGTCGGCAGGGCGTTTACCGTTTTATCCTGAATATCCTCGTCGATATGGCGGTCGCTCAATTTTTTTATCGTATGAGTCGGGCAATTATCCAAAACCAATTTGCCGGCGCCGTTGTAAATTTGCAGGGTAACGAAATTGGGCAGATTGGACCGGACGAAGACGGAAGAGTCGACTTTGCCGTACGAATCCAAATAGGCTACGGTGTTTTGCGCGCTCGATTCCAAATCCTCTTTAATGGAGTCGTTCATGATGTAATGAATGCTGGCGACGGTGATGACCGATACGACGATGAGGATAAAGAATACGATGGAAGAATAGAGGAGCACCATTTTGGCGAAGAGCGGCAGGGGCGCGAAGGTCGGATGCTGCAGTATTGCCTGTTTAATCCTTTGCCACATATCCTACTCCGCGGATGGTCTGAATGTATTCCCGTCCTTTTTCCTTGCCGAGCTTGCTGCGAATATAGCGGATATACACGTCGACGACGTTCGTGTCGCCAATATAATCGTATCCCCATACTTCTTCTACGATGCGGTCTCTGGTCAGCACGATGTTTTTATTGCGGATTAAATAGGACAAGAGTTCAAATTCTTTCTTCGTCAAAATGATTTTCTGCGTGCCGATGACGACTTCGTGGCGGTCCAAATACAGCATCATGTCCTGGAGCTGCAGGAAGTTTTCGTCAGCCGGCTTATAGTCCCGTTCGCGCAGGAGCACGCGGATGCGGGCGAATAATTCCTTGCTGTTGAAGGGCTTCGTCAGATAGTCGTTGGCTCCTAAGTCCAGGCTGGCGACCTTCGTTTCGACGTCGTCCTTTGCCGACAGCATCATGATGGGGACGTTGGATAGTTCGCGGGTCCGGCGGCAGATCGTCAGGCCGTCGATGTCGGGAAGCATGACGTCCAGTAAAATCAAATCGAAATGATCCTGGCCGATGCGGTCCAGCGCCGCGGCTCCGTTCGTTTCGATGCCGCACTCGTAGCCTTCGTGTTCGAGCTCCATCTGAAGAAAACGAGCAATTTGTTTTTCATCTTCGACAATTAAAATTTGTGCTTTTTCAGCCATACCATAATCCTCCTGAATCACGAGTACATTACTTCTTATTATACCTCATCTATGACTATTTTGGTACTCGCCTTTGCGAATCGGACATAAACAAAACGAAACATATTCTTCTTAGTCATATCCATGAGAGGATGGGTTGGAGAAATCTGGAGAAAATGAAGATAATGTCGCTGCAAGCCTTCAAGAACAGGCGCAATTAATGGTATAATAATACAATAGCCTCATGATAATACCTATGGAATTTACGTACAGCAAGGAGGAATAGATATGACAGGATTAAACATTACGTTTTTAGCCCACAGCGGCTTTGCCGTTGAAACGGATACAAAAGTGCTGGTATTCGACTACTTTAAGGATCCGGCAGGAAAGGTGGAATCCTATGCGAAAGGGGATAAGCCCCTATGGTTTTTCGTCACCCACTGGCATGAAGACCACTTCAATCCCCGCATTGCCGACTTCGCCGCCCATACGGCCCATTATATTCTCAACGACGGCGTGACGCTGGAAGATGTAGACGTAAAAAAAATGCAAACTATGCGTTTATATGATACAATACATATGGAAGACGCAACGATTACCCAGTATGGCTCTACAGACGAAGGCGGTTCTTTTTTTGTGGAAACGGACGGATTTTCCATCTTCCATGCCGGCGACCTCAACTGGTGGCACTGGCTGGGCGACACGGACGAAAACAACGCCGAAGCGAAGGGCAATTTCGACCGGGAAATGAAGAAACTGGCCGGCCTGTCTGTAGACGTTGCCTTTTTCCCCGTAGACGCGCGGCTGGAAGGAGCGCGCGAATGGGGCGTAAAAGGATTTTTAGACAAGGTGCATGTGAATAAGCTGTTAGTTTCTATGCATCATTTTGGAACGGTCTGGTCGCCGTCGCCTGACTTTAAGGCGGCCTATGGCGGCGTCCCCTTGTGGATACCGTCCCGCAAAGGCGAGGAAACGACAGTTCGATAAGGCAGCAATATCTGCATATACTGGAAGCGCAGAGGAGGTATAGCATGACTGAATTACACACGGCGGCGCAGCCTAAACGCAGTCAGATTGCCAATTATATACTGGCGGCGGCGGCGATTATCCTGCTGCTGGCGTATCCGTTCCAGGACTTCTTCTGGGGCGGGTTATTGACCCATTTGGCCGGAGCGGCCCTGATCGGCGGCCTGGCTGACTGGTATGCCGTAACGGCTCTGTTCCGGCGGCCCTTGGGCATTTCCTTTAAGACGGCCCTGATTCCGAACAGCAAGGAACGGATCGCCGAAATGGCCCGTCACATGATTGAAAGCGAAATCCTGACGGTGCCCAATATGTACAACGTGCTGAAGCATCATCCGATATTGGGAGCGACCCTTGAGTATCTCCACACGGAGAAGGGCTTTCAGTCGGCGGAACGCGTATTTGGGCAAATCCTCAATACGTTTTTATATACCGTCGATATGAAAATCGTCGTCAAGGCCTTTTCCGGCGTCGGCGGCCAGGCTATTGAAAAAATCGATTTGGCCCCTATTATGAGCCGGGCTATTAAGATCGGCCTGCGCGGCGAATCGGGGAAGGATTTTCTCGATTTCATGATTCTTCATCTGGAAATACTCGTCAAGAGCGATACGATGAAAAAGTACATCGGCGAAATTTACGAGGCGTCCCTGCAGCAATATGCCGAACGGAATTTCCTCTTTGAATGGGCCATCAAGGCGGCCCTCAAGATGGACATGTTCCGGCCGGAGCACGTCGCCGAAAAATTGCAGGAAAAATGCCTCAGCCTGCTGGACGACGCGAAGCGGGAAGATTCGCCGCAGCGCAAGCAGGCCCTGAATTATTTGTGGAAGCAAACGGAACGCATCGAGTTCAACGGCGAATGGCACGAACGCATCGACAGCTACAAGAACCGCATGTATCAAAGCCTGGTTACCCGTCCCGACACGAAGGAAGCCTGGCAGCGCTATGTACAGACGCCGGAACGGCAGAAGCGCGTCTGCACCGTCGCGGCAAAATACGTCATCGGCAAGCTGGAACGGTGGCGGCAAAGCCCCGACCAGGTGGAACAGATGAACCGCACGGCCCTGGCCTTCGCCGCCCGCGAATTGAAGCGGCTCCAGGTATGGTTCGGCAAGACGGCAGAACAGGAAATCATGAAATACGACGGAAATTATCTGGCGCAGCAGCTGGAAAGCAGCGTCTGGTACGATTTGCAGATGATTCGCGTCAACGGCTCTCTCGTCGGCGCAATTCTCGGCGCCGTCATCTATCTCGTCATGTATGCCGTGAAAGGAGGCGTATAGTATGACATATCGCCAGCGGGCCAACGCTATTTTGGCCTTGTCCTTTCTCTGCTTTCTGGCCATCTTCTGGTGGTGGTATACCCACGACGTAACCTTGTGGGAAGAACTGCTGTTTTTCGTCATTCAGTCGGCCCTCATCGGCAGTATTGCCGACTGGTTTGCCGTTACGGCGCTGTTCGATAAGCCCCTGGGCTTCCCCTATCATACGGAGCTGCTGTACCGCAACCGTACGCAGATTATCGACAGCATTACGAAGATCATTTCGGAAAAACTGCTCCAGCCCAACATGTGGCAGGACAAGTTATATCAGATATCCTTTATGGATAAGTTTATCGCCTGGCTCCGCAGCCCCAGCGGCCGGGAAAAATTCCGCGCCCTCCTGTATGAGGTTGCCCAGCGCGCCTATAACCACGCCCAGAAGGGCAGCACGCAGGAATCCATCGCCGACCATATCCGCCAGTACCTGAAGCGGCAGCCGTTGGTCAGCTTCTTCCAGGACCGCCTCATATCGCTGCTGGAAGACCCGAACAGCCATATGTTCAACGACGCCGTCGGCTTGGGCCGCGAGCTGGTGCGCAGCGACGATTTCGACGCCCTCCTGGATAAGCTCATTCAGCAGTGGATGGAAGAATCGAAGCATTCGACTGTATCCATCATTACGATTAACAAGTTTATCGGCGTCGTCGACACGCGGAAAATTGCCAAGGACATCAAAAAAGGCATTATTTCCTGGCTGGACCAATGGGAACTGGCCGAAGGGGAACAGCGCGAATGGCTGTGCTGCAAGTTTGAATTGTTCCTGTATTCGATGAACGGCCAGCTGGCCTATGGCGTACAGAACTGGCAGGATCAGTTCGTCGATTCCCTGCCTATTGAAAAGTGGCTCAGCGCGACGCAGCGTTCGGCCAAGGACTACTTTACCCAGGGCGATAAGGGAAAAGAAGAGCTGAAGGATTTGCTGGAAGAACAATTCCTGCGCTACGTCGAATACTGCAGCGCTCATCCGGAAATCAAGGACTGGCTGGACGAACAAATCCGTCGGGCCTGCAACGTCATCCTGGAACACGAGCATTCGCTCATCGCCGTGGCCGTCCGCGACGTGCTGACAGGCTTCGATAAGAGGAAGTTCAACGCCTTCCTGGAAAGCAAGGTCGGCGAAGATCTGGCCTGGATTCGCATCAACGGCGCTCTCGTCGGCGGTACGATCGGTTTCGTCGTATTCGCCTTCCTGCGGCTCATTTACGAGCCCTTCTTCGTGCCCTTTATGCGGGGACTGTTTTTATAATTGAATACGAATGCAGCAAAGGGCTTGCCGTCCGTGTATCCGATGCGGCAAGCCCTTTCTTTATAGATAGGTGGCTATGGACTAATACTCCCACTGATAACGCTTCATGTCGACGCAGCCGTTAGGCTTGAACTGCACGCCTTCCTGCTCCAGCAGGACCCTCTGCCGGGCCCATCCCGGCGCTGTTTACGACGCGGTGGCAGGGGTATTTGCCGTAGCATTGGGCCATGGACAGGACCTTGCCTACGAGCCGGGCGTTGCGGTCGCGGCCGATGAGCCGGGCGATTTGGCCGTACGAAGCGACGGAGCCGGCAGGGATTTCGGCGACGACTGAGAGTATTTCGTAAATTAATTCTTCTGTTAGTACGTGTTTTGTCATAAGAGCCTCGAGGTGTGAATGGAGTCGTTAACATCATCATAGCAAGGGGAAATTAGGGCGTCAATATGGTATAATAACGTAAAATGCTTATTTTTTTCGGGGAGGGAACGAAGTGAAAGAGTATCATCATCTTACGCCGGCCTTAGTAGAAGAATTGAAGGGAATTGTCGGCGAAAAATACGTATATACTGATAAGGATAAATTAATTCCTTACGAGAAAGACGAAGGCGTCGAACGGGAATATTTCCATTTGCCCGAGGCCGTCGTACTGCCGGAAACGGCGGAGCAGACGGCGGCGGTCATGAAATTGGCCAATCGGGAACGGATTCCCGTCGTCCCGCGCGGTGCCGGCACGGGGCTGGAATTCGGCGCCGTGACCAACGATTTCGGCGGCATCATATTGAGCACGGAACGGATGAACCGCATTCTGGAGTTCGACGCCGATAAGATGTACATGGTCGTCGAGCCCGGCGTCATTACGGCGGAACTCCAGGCTCTGGCAAAATCGAAGGGCCTGCTCTATGCCGGCGACCCGTGCAGCGGCGACAGCTGCTTTATCGGCGGCAACGCGGCGACCAATGCCGGCGGCAACAGGGCCGTAAAATACGGCACGACGCGGGACCAGATATACGCTATCGAAGTCGTGACGCCGACGGGAGAGATCGCCCGTTTCGGCGGCCGCCTGAAAAAAGTGACGGCAGGCTATCCGCTGGAAAAAATCATCATCGGCTCCGAAGGAACCTTAGGCATTATTACGAAGCTGACCTTAAAGCTCGTTCCCTTGCCGAAATATACCGTAGATATTCTGGCCGTCTTTCCGACGGTGGAAAGCGCCCTGTCCCTCGTAACGGCTCTTCCCAAGGCCGGCATTGAGCCGACGTGCCTTGAATGCATGGATAACGCCGTCATCCGCGTCGTCGAACAGTACCTCGACGAAAAGCAGCCCTACTCGGACAATGGCAATTACATGGTCATTCAGCTCGACGGCAAGAGCGAAGACGACGTAGACGATATGTGCGTTGCTGTCGATGAAATCTGCCGGGCTCAGGGAGCTTTGGAAATCTTCGTCGCCGACGCCGATAAGGTGTGGAACGCCCGCAAGGCCTTTACGGAAGCGTCGGCAGCCGAATGCCCTGTAGCGGCTATGGAAGATTTTGTCGTGCCGCCGGATATGCTGGAAAAGCTGCTGATAGAGCTGGAAAGAATCGGGCAGGCGCAGGGCGTCCAATTCCGCGGCGTCAGCCATGCCGGCGACGGCAACCTGCACCTCGACGTGCTTCGCCGCGGCTTTACGGCCGACGAAGAAGCTGCGAAGATAGAAGCCTTTGAAGATGCGGCCTGCGCCGCCGTCTACGCCTTGGGAGGCAAGATTTCCGGTGAACACGGCATCGGCCAAAAGCGCAAGGCCCTCTTTGCCAAATACGAGGACCCGGCAGCCCTGGCCCTCATGAAAGCCGTCAAAAAAGCCTTTGATCCGAATCTGATCCTCAATCCGGGGAAAGTATTTGATATGGAAGAGTAATCTGAAATATATACAGCTAAATGCGAATAATGCGGCGTGACGAACAGCCACGCCGTATTACTCTTTATAGAAAAAGTGATAAAGGCATGTGAATAGAAAAGATATTGACGCTGCTGACTCGTTTAAAGCAGCAAGGAAAGATTAAGCGTGATTCAGAGAATAGAAAGACCTCTCATTGGATTTTAAAGCGCTAAATGCCTATGAATCCAATGTGTATTGGGTTGATATTGGGTTGATATTGGGTTGATATAAAAGAATAAATATTTTTAGTTATACATGTAAATACATTAAGGGAAAGGCTTTATCTGCATGACGAAGCCTTTCCCTTTTGTATTTATTCATATATAGGACGATCTAGTTTGTTTAAGAAGTTCTAATAGATGCAGTATAAGGATATGCTGCTTGTTGGGCCTTTGAATATTATATTTTTTTCGATTTCAGCACGCCTTCGCCGCAGAAGCTGGGAATGAAGGTTTCGCTGGCGCTGTCTTTTTCCTGGACGAAGCCGTCTTCGATGCCGCTGTCGAAGAGGTACTGTTCGGCTTCGTCGTACTCTTCGTCGGTGAGGAAGCGGTCGATTTCGGGATAGTCGGCGGCTTTGCCGCAGGGGACGTACTGGCGCATGAGGCTGAACAGGACTTGTCCGTCTGCGAAGTGGCTTCGCACCCAGTCGATGACGGCCTTAGTGTTTTCGACGCAGCCCGGCAGGATGAGGTGGCGGATGATGACGCCCTTCTGCAGGATGCCGTCGTCGTCGAGCTCGTAGGGGCCGACCTGGTCGTACATGCGCAGGATGGCTTCCGCCGCGGCCTGGGGATAGTCGGCGGCGCCGCTGTAGCGCTTGGCCAGAGCCGAATCCATGTATTTCAGGTCAGGCAGATAAATTTGTACCTTACCTCGTAAGGCGTCAATGGTTTCCGGCGCTTCATAGCCGCCGCAGTTGTAGACGACGGGAACGGGCAGGGGCTGCTCCAGGCTCTGCCGGACAGCCCAGGTATAGGGCGTCGGCGTGACGAGATTGATGTTGTGGGCTCCTTGCGCGATAAGTTCGCCGTAGATTTCGCGCAGCCGCTTTACCGTAATGGGAATGCCCGTGCCGCCCGTACTGATAGAGGCGTTTTGGCAGAAGCAGCAGCGCAGGTTGCAGCTCGTAAAAAATACGGTCCCCGAACCCCGCGTGCCGCTGATGCAGGGCTCTTCCCAGAAGTGCAGGGCCGCCCTGGCTACGACGGGCTGCAGGGACGTATGGCAGTAGCCGGCCATGGGCGCATGGGGCGTGTAGTATTGGCTGCGGACGACGCCGCAGCGCCGGGGACAATCGTTGCAGATATATTCGGACATAAAAACATCTCCTTGCAGTACAGTGTGCGGCAGTCTGCGCCGGCAGGCCGCCAAGGGATATACTGCATTATACCATATATAGAAAAAGGCTGCCTCTTACGAGACAGCCTTTTTACATGACAAGCAAATTTTCGAATTAATGATGAGCAATCGTCAATTCTTTGAAGCGTCTTGCTCTTGCGCCTTCGTCGTCCTGCTGAGCGACGAGCTGTTCCAAATGCTTCAGTTCTTCTGCTTCTACGGTAGCTGTAGTATCGTAGCTGGCAGGAACGGTCTTAGCCAGGTACATGCACTTCTTGAGGGAAGCGACGCTGATGATGATTACCAGGATAGCCATGATGGCCGAAACGGTAAACATGAGCATTTCGCCCTGAGGCAGATAGATTTCAAACATGTTGAGGAAGTCTGCCCAGAAGATAACGACCGTCAAAACAGCCCAGGGGAAGCCTGTTACCCAAACGTAGCGGGCTTTGCCCATGCTGCAGATAACGACGGAAGAAATAGCCAGGGTAATGATAGCCAGCAGCTGGTTGGATACGCCGAAGATAGGCCAAATCGTGGACAAGCTGCCCTGCAGTACGATGTAACCCCAAGCGCCGGATACTAATGCGGAAGCGATGATGCCGCCGGGGAGCCAATGGGGATCGCCGAACTTAGGCCATACGCGGCCGATGAGTTCCTGGAACATGTAACGGCCGACACGAGTACCGGCATCGATGATCGTCATGATGAACAATGCTTCGAACATGATGCAGAAGTGGTACCAGTAGTTCATGAGGTGGTCGAGGCCAGGAATTCGGGAGAAGATGTGAGCCATGCCGACTGCCAGGGAAACGGCGCCGCCGGGACGATGAGCAACGTCTTCGCCGACCATCTGGTTCAGCATCGGGAGGTCGACGACCTGCATGCCGAGAGCCTGGAAGTGAGCGGCTGTAGAGTTAATAGCGAAGTAGTCGGCCGGCTGGAGAGCGCAGGCTGCGATCAAAGCCATCATGCCGACGAAGGATTCTGTAAGCATTGCGCCATAGCCTACGGGGAGGATAGAGCGTTCGTTCATGAGCATTTTCGGCGTCGTGCCTGTGGAAATCATGCAGTGGAAGCCGGAAATAGCGCCGCAGGCGATAGTGATGAAGATGTACGGAAGAACCGGGCCGGTAATAACCGGGCCGCCGCCGGCGCAGAACTGCGTAACGGCAGGCATTTCAACGCTCGGGCCGACGATGATGATGCCGAGGGCCAAGGCGCCGATCGTACCGATCTTCATGTACGTGGACAAATAATCGCGCGGAGCGAGGAGCAGCCATACAGGGAGGGCAGCGGCGATGAAACCGTAGAGGATCAAGGCGATGCTGACGCCTCTGGCGCTAATGGTAAAGATAGGAGCCAATGTCGGCGAAGCCTGGACGGACGGGCCTACGACGACGGCGAGCAATACGAGGACGACGCCGATGATCGTAGCTTCCTGAATCTTGCCGGGGCGCAGGAACTGCAGATACAAGCCGACGAGAATAGCAATAGGAATCGTCATGCCGATGGTGAAGGTACCCCACGGGCTGTCGTGCAAGGCGTTGACGACGACGACGGCCATACCGGCCATAGCGAGGATATTCAGGAACAATACGGCGAAGGACGTAGCCAAGCCGATTTTGTCGCCGATCTGCGCTTTTGCGATTTCGGCGATGGATTTGCCGTCATAGCGCATGGAAGCGAAGAGGATAACCATATCGTGTACGGCCCCTGCGAGGACGCCCCCGATAAGAATCCACAACGCGCCGGGCAAATAACCGAACTGAGCGGCAATAACCGGGCCTACGAGCGGGCCTGCGCCAGCGATAGCTGCGAAGTGATGGCCGAATACGACGTATTTGTTCGTCGGAACATAGTCGTGGCCGTCTTCGAAACGGAATGCCGGCGTGACTTTGTACTGGTTCAGCGTCAATACTTTAGCGGCGATGAAGGCGCCGTAAAAGCGGTAAGCCAGTACGAACACGAGTGCAGAAACAATAACTAAATACAAACCGTTCATACAAAAACAACCTCCTTTTAAAATTTTAGGGCTGCTTTTGAGAAATGAACTGCTATAATGATTCCTACTAGAGCAAGCCCTTTAACCGACTCTAACTATATATCAATAAGATTAAAATTTCAAGGTGGGCAGGGGCACAGTTCGTCCTCCGGTGATAATAAAATCTTTTGGTGACAAAAAAATAAAAAATGGCTCAAATATACATGCCTTATCTAGTATAATGAAAGAGGTTACAAGTCATATGTAGTATGTGATGAAAAAATATCATTTTATGCAGATATGTATATCAATTGATAATATACGCCGGAGGAAAACAAAAAAACATAATGTTCGTTTACCAATAGTCAGATTTTGCTGACAGTGGTATAATATATCTGCTTTAACTTTTTCGAGCCGTATAGCATGACGGCTTCAGCTATTACTTATTTATATTTTACATAACTTGTATAGGGGGTACAATTATGTCTCAGTCTGATTACACACTGGTGCTGCCGGCCTTTACGATCGGCGCCAACGCTTACGATGCCATCGGCCAGGTTACGAAGCCTTTCGGCAAAAAAGTCGTCATTATCGGCGGCAAAACGGCCTTGTCCAAAGCGGAAAAGCCGCTCCTCGACGCCATTAAAAACACCGATCTGGAAGTTCTCGGCGTGCTGTGGTACGGCGACGACGCGACGTACGAACGGGTAGACGCCTTGATGGCTGAAGACGCCGTTAAAAATGCCGACCTCATTTTCGGCGTAGGCGGCGGCCGGGCTATCGACACCTGCAAGGTCGTAGCCGATAAAGTCGGCAAGCCCTATTTCGCCTTCCCGACGGTCGCTTCGAACTGCGCTCCGTCTACGGCCATCGCCGTCATGTACAACGAAGATAAATCCTTCGCCGGTTACTACTACCTGCCGACGCCGCCGGTCCATACGTTTATCAATATGGACATCATCGCCGACTCGCCCTTCGACTTGTTCTGGGCCGGCATCGGCGACGCCATGAGCAAGGAATGCGAAAGCGAATTGGCCAGCCGCGCAGCCGACATTTTCCATACGGTTCTCCTGGGCCGGGCTTTGGGCAAGGTCTGCACGGAACCGCTTCTCGAATACGGTGAAAAAGCCTTGGCTGACTTCAAGGAAAAGAAGGTCACCTATGAGCTGCAGCAGGTCGTATTGGACATCATCATCAGCACGGGCCTCGTTTCCAACTGCACGACAGGCCACAACGGCGTATACTATTATAACTCGTCTATCGCCCACTTGTTCTACAACTCGTCGACGGTGCTGCCGCAGGTCGTAGAAGGCCATCTCCACGGCGAAATCGTATCCTTCGGCGTACTCGTCCTCTTGACGTACGACAAGCAGTTCGAACTGCGCGACCGGATAGCCGCCTTCTACAAGAAAGCCGGCTATCCGGTCAAGTTGGCCGATTTGGATATCAAAGCCGACGAAATCGACGCGATCGTCGAAAAAGCGCCGGCCATTACGGAATGGAACTGCGTGCCGTCTCCGCTGACGAAAGAAGCCTTCAAGCAGGCGATCGTCGACACGGACGCCTTTGGCAGCGCATTATAAAACTGTTCAGCCGCATAAAAAGGGGCGACTCTCTGCAGGAGAGCCGTCCTTTTATGGTATAATAGACAAAAATGAGTAACCAGGAGGTATGCAATGGATAGTGTGCTGGAACAGGTAATCGCCGGTATCGGCCCCCTGAATCTGGAAAAGACCGGCGAGTGCTACGCGAAGCTGTCGAGCCTTGCCGTCCCTCAGGACGGGAAATTGACTTACTTGGCCGGCCGTATTGCCGGCGTCTCCGATACGCTGCAGCCATCGCTGCTGAAAAAAGCCGTCGTCTTATTTGCCGCCGACCACGCCGTCGACGGCGGGGAAAATAAAACGAAGGGCATGGGCAGCAAGGCCGCCGCGCTGGAAATCGCCGCCGGAAAGGGCCATATCAACAAGGTGGCCCATCAGATAGGAGCCGGCGTGTTGCTGCTGGATATGGGACTGGAGCAGAATATTCCCGAATCGGAAGGCGTTCAGGACTTGAAGGTCATGCACGGCAGCCATTTTTGGGCCAAAGGGCCGGCCATGACGGAAGACCAGATGCTGGACGCCATGTTCAGCGGCCTGCAAATCGGAGAAAATCTGGCCGACGAGCATTACAACGCCCTCGGCCTCGGCAATATCGGCGAACGGGGTCTGCTGACGGCCTTTATCCTCACAGCGGCCTTCTTCCGCGATTCTATGAACGACTTGCCGTCCCATATGAAATCGCAGGGCAAGCTGGAGCAGCTGACGGCTCTCATGGACCGGCTGAGACTGGATGCCGGCGATCCTCTGGATTTGCTGCGCCGCGCCGGCTCGCCCGATATCGCCGCCATGGTCGGCCTCATATTGGCGGCGGCCCATCGCCGTCTCCTCGTCGTATTCGACAACGCGGTGACGGGAGCGGCCGTACTGCTCAGCCGGGCCCTCTGCTCTCAGGTAGACGACTACGTCATCCCTTCGGCGCGATATGCCGAGCCGGTTCATCAGATGCAGATGAAAAAGATGGGCCTCAAGGCCTTCTTTGAAACGGGGCAGGATACGGATCAGGGCATGGGCTCGGTCATCGGCTTGTCCCTGCTGGATGCGGCAGTAGACATGATGAATAAGGAATTGAAATAAGACGATAGCGATGCCCCTTTGCGGCAGGAAGGAGATTATACATGAAGACCTTATACCTCGATTGTTTTTCCGGCATCAGCGGCAATATGTTCACCGGCATGCTTCTGCAGGCCGGCGTGCCCTTCGACGCCTTTCAGGACGCCATGGCTTCGCTGAAGCTGGAAGGATATTCCCTCGTCTGCGAATCCGTTTCCAAGCTGGGAATTCAATCGGTCTATTACAACGTAATTCTTGATGCGGAACGTCATCACCATGCGCACGACGGCGGGCACGATCATGAGCACCATCATCATCACGAACATCACGGTTCGCACAGCCACGAGCATCTCGTCGATACGACGGGCCATCACCATCATCACCAGCACCGCGGCCTGCAGGAAATCACGGCGATTATCGAAGCGTCGCCGCTGTCGGACAGCGTTAAGGCGAAAAGCCTCGCCGTATTCGGCGAGCTGGCAAAAGCCGAGGCAAAGGTTCACGGCGTGCCTGTCGACCAGATTCATTTCCATGAAGTCGGGGCCGTCGACTGCATCCTGGACATCGTCGGCGTTGCCTGGGCTCTCGAATATCTGGGCATAGAGCAAATCGGCGCGTCGCCTCTCCACGTCGGCAGCGGCTTCGTACGCTGCGCCCACGGCGTTATGCCCGTACCGGCTCCGGCTACGGCAGAACTGCTGGCAGGCATTCCCTATTATGCTACGGACATCCGCGGCGAACTCGTCACGCCGACCGGCGCGGCCCTCGTCAAGACCCTGGCTTCCTATATCGGCCCCCGGCCCAAGTCCTTTGTCCATGACATCACGGCTTACGGCGCAGGCACGAAAGACCTAGAAATCCCCAACGTCGTCCGCGGCTTTATCGGAGAAGCTGAATCATGGCGGTAAGGAACGGCGGCAGGACAGACACGATTCTCCCGCATGTCTTGGCTCATGACAGCTACATAAACGTAAGATAGGTAAGGCGCCGCGGAGATATTTTTTGCGGCGCTTCTTTTATGGAGAAAGTAGAGTATATCTGGTAGAATTCATCATATAATCAATTCCATCAACTATTTGCGAAAAAAATGAAAAAATCTATTGACAGATTACAGGAGGCGTGATATTATAATTAAGCGTTCTGATGAACGCGCCGACACAGAGAAGGTTAGAAAGAACGTCGCAAAAAAGTTCTTAAAAAACTTTCAAAAAATGTGTTGACAAGCACAAACGAAAGTGCTAAAATAAACTTCGTCGTCATGCGGAAGTAGCTCAGTGGTAGAGCACCACCTTGCCAAGGTGGGGGTCGCGAGTTCGAGCCTCGTTTTCCGCTCCATATTTCCTCTTAAAGAGGAAGCTATTCCTCAATAGCTCAGTCGGTAGAGCAATCGGCTGTTAACCGATTTGTCGTAGGTTCGAGTCCTACTTGAGGAGCCAATACAGGGGTATCGCCAAGCGGTAAGGCTACGGACTCTGACTCCGTCATCGTTGGTTCGAATCCAGCTACCCCTGCCAAATTTATGATCCACTAGCTCAGTCGGTAGAGCACCTGACTTTTAATCAGGGTGTCCCGAGTTCGAATCTCGGGTGGATCACCATCATTTACTCTAGCATGGCCCCTTGGTCAAGTGGTTTAAGACACCGCCCTTTCACGGCGAGAACATGGGTTCGAATCCCGTAGGGGTCACCACTATCCGGGCGATTAGCTCAGCTGGGAGAGCGCCTGCCTTACAAGCAGGATGTCAGCAGTTCGATCCTGTTATCGCCCACCAATTTTTTTACAAGACATACACTTCGGTGTATGTCTTTTTTTGCATGTATGACGGTTATTGGCCAAGACGCTGCGTACCGAATGTCTGTCGTTGCTTCCTGTTGGCATACGAAGATATCCCCTCTTTGCTGAAATTCCTCGTCTTCTGGTCAGGAACGAAACTCCCTTCGTTCTGCCGCCGGCCTTTAAGATAACACATAGACTCATGTATGATAGCATAAATGCATAATAGTATATTATAAAATGATTAACTTTCATGCCGAATTTTTCGTATTATTGCAATAAGCGGGCGAAACGTATTTGATTCGACTCCATTTTGTATTATAATAAAGCTGTCAAACATTCATTTTTAAGATTTATTTAAGGAGTGGTTCCCTCATGCGATTTACTGAAGATTTGAAAGCCCGTGTTGCGAAAGCGCAGAAGAAGATTGTTCTTCCGGAAACGAGCAGCCCCCGCGTACTGAAAGCTGCCGAACGTGTTTTGGCCGAAGGCTTTGCCAGAATTGTCCTCGTAGGCAAGCTGGAACAAATCAAAAAAGATGCTGCTAAATACCAGATTGACCTTACGGGCGTTGAAGTAATCGACCCGGCAACGTATTACCGCATGGACGAATTGTGCGCATATTTTGCAAAACGCCGCGAAAAGAAAGGCATGACGCCGGAAAAAGCATACGAAGTTATGGTTAACAACTACACCTTCTTCGCTGCCGGCCTCGTTGCTCTCGGCGAAGCTGACGGTGTCGTATCCGGTGCGATTACGACGTCTGCCGACGTTATCCGCGCCGGCCTTCAGGTCGTAGGCCCCCGTCCGGGCAACAAGACCGTATCCAGTGCCTTCATTTTGCTGACCAATACGCCGCAGTACGGCGATAACGGCATCCTCGTACTGGGCGACTGCGGTGTTATTCCCGATCCGACGGCAGAACAGCTGGCTGACATTGCCTGCATCTGCGTGGAACGTGCTGAAAGAACTGTACAGATGTTAAGACCTCGCGTTGCCTTCTTGTCCTACTCCACCATGGGCAGCGGCGCCGGCGATTCCGTCGACAAAGTTCGTCAGGCTGTACAGATCCTGAAAGACCGCGGCGTAGAATTCGACTTCGACGGCGAAATGCAGGCCGACGCCGCGTTGGTACCGGAAGTTGGCGAACGCAAAGCTCCGGGCTCCAAGGTTGCCGGTCATGCCAACGTCCTCATTTTCCCGAACCTCGATGCTGCTAACATCGGCTACAAGATGGTTCAGCGTTTTGCCAACGCAACGGCTCTTGGCCCCTTGGTTCAGGGCTTGGCAAAACCGATCCTCGACTTGTCCCGTGGCTGCTCGACAGAAGACGTCGTAGACGTCGTCGCCGTTTGCTGCTCCGACGCAATTACGACAGATATCATGAAAAAACAGGCCGCTCATCCCTTCGAAGGCTAAGAGCGACAGGCTGCGCCGTTTATAGCGGCGTGCATAAAAACAGCGCATACGATATCGTGTGCGCTGTTTTTATATTCTCAAGTATGCAGTTGATTCGTTTCGGCCTTTTGCCTGGCCTTTCGGCATAACTGTTTCCTGCCGGCTTTTTCCCGCTGCCGTCAGCGTTTTACGCGAACTCGCTTGTTGCCGACGACCATGGAACGGCTCAGTGTGCGGTAGGCCATGTACGTAAAGAACAGAAAGCCGAAGAGGAACACGAGGGCGTATTCGTCGGTCAGCTTTTCGTGCTGCGAGTAGTAATAGGCGCAGCCCAGCGTGAGGAGCAGGCTGGCGTACATCGACAGGACGGAGCACCAGGTACGCTGGCCTCGGTCGCGGACGGCGTAGAATTCGCGGTATTTGACGTACAGGGCGATAGTAGACACGACGAGGACGACGCCTGCCGCTGCCGGGACGATCGGATTGAATTGCAGATATAAGGACACTAATAGGAGGACCATGAGCAGGAAGGTCCAGAGAAAGATGTATTCCTGCAGCCGAAGCTCTTCCTTCGGGTCGTCGACAGCCTGCTGCCGTCGGTCTTTTCGTTTTTGTGCCATATGAAACCTCTCCTTGCTTGTATAGTCATGCCCTTATTATAGCACAACCTGCCGGGAAGAGCAGGGGTCGCCTTATATTGACAGGGCCCGTGCCCCATGATACGCTAAATGAGGATAGTTGATATACAATCGCAGATATCCCGACTGCGCGGCAGCAGGCCGCGGCGAAAGGAGAGATAGACGATGAACGCTGTAAAAACCTATGACGTCATCATTATCGGGGCCGGGCCGGCCGGTATTTTTACGGCTCTGGAGCTGGCTGATACGGGCCTGAGTATTCTCATCGTGGAAAAGGGGCAGGACATTCGCGAGCGCATTGCGACGAGCCGCAATAAAAACGCCCTGCCTAAGGATAAGGTCCGCAACGTCGTGTGCGGCTGGGGCGGCGCCGGCGCCTTCAGCGACGGCAAGTTGACGCTGACGACGGAATACGGCGGCAATTTGGACGACTACATGTCCAAGGCCGAGCTCATGGAAAAAATAGCCTATGTCGACGACGTATACTGCCGCTTCGGCGGCGCAGACCGCAAGGTATACGGCGACGAAAATAAGGAGTGCATCCGCCAGATGCAGCGCAAGGCCGCGGCGGCTGATTTACGGCTTATTCCGGCGCGGATACGCCACCTCGGCACGGATGTAAACGCCCAGATACTGACGAATATGCGCGACTTCCTCGACGGCAAGATCGACATCATGGCCGATACGGCTGTAGACCATATCGTCGTGGAAGACGGGCAGGTGCGGGGCGTTATCATAGCAGATCAGCTGTATGCCTGCCGCTACCTGGTCTGCGCGCCGGGCCGGGAAGGCTCGGAATGGTTTGTCGGCGAAGTAGACAAGCTGGGCCTCAAGCTGACGTCCAACGCCGTCGATATCGGTGTGCGCGTAGAAATGCCGGCAGAAATTTTAGAGACCATTACCGACATAGTGTACGAATCGAAGCTCATCTATTTCAGCAAGTCCTTCGACGATAGGATTCGTACCTTCTGCATGAATCCCTATGGCTTCGTCGTAGAAGAAAACAACGACGGCCTCTTGACGGTCAACGGCCACAGCTATGCTCACAAGCGCAGCGAAAACACGAACTTTGCCATCCTCGTGTCGAAGAAGTTCACCGAGCCCTTCCACGAGCCGATCAAATACGGCAAATACATCGCCAATTTGGCCAATATCCTCGGCGGCGGCGTCATTGTCCAGCGGCTGGGAGATCTTCTCGACGGCCGCCGTTCGACGCCGGAGCGCATTCTGCGGGGCCTCGTGCGGCCGACGATGCCTGATGCGACGCCGGGCGACTTGTCCCTCGTCCTGCCGTACCGCCACCTGCAGGACATCAAGGAAATGCTCGAGGCGCTGGACAAGGTGGCTCCCGGTGCCAATTCGCGCCATACGCTGCTGTACGGCGTGGAAGTTAAATTTTATTCCAACCGGCTGGAACTGAATCACAAATTGGAAACGAAGATTCCCAATTTCTTTGCCATCGGCGACGGCGCCGGCATTACGCGGGGGCTGGTGCAGGCCTCGGCGGCCGGCGTGACTGTCGGCAAGGAAATCCTGGAACGGGAAGGCCGGTAAACCGTATCCTGTAGGGATATGGAAGCTGAAGAAGGGAGGTGCCGGCTATGGATGAAAGGATCAAATTGACTCAAATGGCGTCCTGCTCGGGGTGAGGTGCTAAGATTGGCGCCGGGGAACTGGCGCAGCTGTTGGAAGGTATTCCAACAAGATATGACGAACGGCTGATCGTCGGCTACGATAAGAGCGACGACGCGTCGGTATACGTCGTCAGCGAGGAATTGGCCTTGGTGCAGACCGTCGATTTCTTTCCGCCCATCGTCGACGACCCGTTCTTATTTGGACAAATTGCGGCGGCCAACGCCCTGAGCGATGTGTACGCTATGGGCGGCGAGCCGAAGCTGGCCATGAACGTCATGTGCATCAATTCGCAGATGGGAAAGGAGGCCGTCCGGGCGATCCTGCAGGGCGGCTATGACAAGGCCTATGAAGCGGGCGTCCTCATTACAGGCGGCCATACTATAGAAGACAAGGAGCCCAAGTACGGCCTGTCCGTGACGGGCTTCGTCCATCCGCAGAAGCTCCTGCGCAATTCGTCGGCCCGCGAAGGCGATGTATTGATTTTGACCAAGCCCTTAGGCGTAGGCATCCTCATGACGGCGGCCCAGGGAGATATGGTGGAGGAAGGACTGCTGCGCAAGCTGTACGGCCAAATGGCCCAGCTCAACAAGGCGGCCAGGGACATCATGGTCCGCTACGACGTTGGCGGCTGCACCGACGTGACGGGCTTCGGCTTTTTGGGTCACGCCTTTGAAATGGCCCGGGGAAGCGGCCTTACGCTGCACGTCATGGCGGGAAGCGTCCCCTATTACAGCGAAGCCTGCGAAATGGCTGACATGGGCTTTATTCCCGCCGGCGCCTACCGCAACCGGGCTTATACGGACGGGCAGGTCATCGTCAGGGGTGACATCGACCGGGCTATGATGGACGTCCTGTACGATCCGCAGACGTCGGGAGGATTGCTCATCGCCGTTTCGGAACGGGACTGCATGGCCTTGCTGCAGGAATTGCAGTCGGCCATTCCCTGCGCGGAAATCGTAGGCTATGCGGCGCAGCGCGAAGACGGCGCGCTCATCATTGAATAAGGAATAAGAGAACCGCTGCAGGAGATACGGGCTCCTGCGGCGGTTTTTCCCTAAAATAAGGGCTCTTTGCCGATGAAATGCGCACTTTGCCCTACCTTTGGTATGACAAATAGTGTATAATAGCACTGGTGAGTTTTTTACAACCGTACTCATGAACTAAAAAGGAGAGATTCAACGTGATTGAACGCTATACGAAACCGGAAATGGGTCAGATTTGGACAGAATTCAACGAATGGGATACGCTGAAACAGGTAGAAATCCTGGCCAGCGAAGCCCAGGCCGAACTCGGCAACGTGCCGAAGGAAGCGGCCAAGGAAATTCGCGAAAAAGCGAAGTTTTCTGTCGAACGCATCCATGAAATCGAAGCGGAAACACATCATGATATTGCCGCCTTTGTTTCCACCCTTTCGGAAAACATCGGCGAAGCCGGCAAATATGTTCACCTGGGCCTGACGTCGACAGACGTAAAAGACACGGCCATGGGCTACATGCTCAAACAGGCTTCGGACATCCTCATCAAGGATTTGGAAGATTTCCGCGACGTTCTGCGCCGCCGCGCCGTTGAATTCAAATATACGCCCTGCATCGGCCGTACCCACGGCATCCATGCCGAAGCGACGACCTTCGGCCTCAAGCTCTGCAACTGGCTGGCTGAAACGGAACGCAACATCGAACGCATGAAACGGGCCAAGGAAACGATTGCCGTCGGCAAGATTTCCGGCGCTGTCGGCACCTACGCCGACGTCGACCCCTTCGTAGAAAAATACGTCTGCGAACACCTGGGCATCGCCGCATCGCCGATTTCGTCCCAGACACTGCAGCGCGACCGCCATGCAGAATTCGTGACGACACTGGCCGTCATTGCCAGCTCCATCGATAAATTCGCTACGGAAATCCGCCACCTCCAGCGCACGGAAGTCCGCGAAGCGGAAGAATATTTCAGCCCCAAACAGAAGGGCTCGTCCATCATGCCGCATAAACGCAATCCTATTACGTGTGAACGCATGTGCGGCCTGGCCCGCGTCATCCGCGGCAACGCCCAGGCGGCGCTGGAAGACGTAGCGCTCTGGCATGAACGGGATATTTCCCATTCGTCGGTCGAACGGGTTATTCTGCCGGACAGCACCATTGCCCTCGACTACATGCTCCAGACCTTTACGCGCGTCGTCGACCGCCTCATCGTATATCCGGAAAAGATGATGCAGGACCTGAACCTGACGGGCGGCCTCATCTACAGCCCGATTCTTCTCAACACCCTCGTCGAAAAGGGCGCGGTCCGCGAACAGGCTTACCGCTGGGTACAGCGCAACGCCATGAAACGCTGGCTCGAAGGGGAAGATTTCCTGGAAAACCTCAAAAAAGACGAAGATATTGCTAAATTCATGAGCAACGAAGACATCGAAGCCTGCTTCGACGTTCATAAGATGCTCAGCCATGTCGATACGATTTTTGCCCGCTTTGGCCTCTAATTCGCCTACAGGCAAGATAAAAGGCAGCTCCGTTGCGAGCTGCCTTTTTTTAACAAATGAAATTGGCTGGGATTTCTGCGGAAAGGAGCGATGGACATGTATTACTTTGACAATGCCGCGACGACGGCGCAGAAGCCGCTAGCTGTGGCTCAGGCTGTATACGACGCCCTCAGCGGCGGCCTGCTGGGCAATCCTTCCCGGGGCGCCCACGCCTATTCACTGCGGGCTTACGGGCTGACGCTGCAGGCGAAGGAGCTGGTGAAAACGCTGTTTCACGCCGGCGGCGAGTACGACGTGGCCTTTACGCATAATTCTACGGCGGCTCTCAACATGGTGCTGAAAGGGCTGCTCGGTCCGGGCGACCACGTCCTGACGACGACATGGGAACACAACGCCGTCCTGCGGCCACTGTATCAGCTGGAGCAGCAGGGGACGGCCGTCGATTTTATAGGCTCGGAAGCCGGTACGGGCGCGCTGCAGTACGGCGAACTGGAACAGAAGCTGCGGCCATCGACGAAGGCCGTCGTGTGCAACCATGCGTCAAACGTGACGGGCAACGTCGTGGATTTGGAGCGCGTCAAGGATTTCTGCCGCAAGCATTCCCTGATGCTCGTCGTCGATGCGTCCCAATCGGCCGGGGCCTATCCTATCGACTTGTCTGACGGCGTCGTCACGGCCCTGTGCTTTACGGGCCATAAATCGCTCTATGGGCCGGGAGGAACGGGCGGCGTCTGCATCCGAAAGGACGCGGAGGTGCGGCCGTATATTACGGGCGGCGACGGCGTCCATTCCTTTGCCCGCGAACAGCCGAAGGAGATTCCAGGCGTATTCGAAGCAGGCACGGCCAATGTCGCTGGGATTGCCGGCCTGGCTGCAGGCGTGCAGACCCTGCTTGACGAAGGCCTGGAGGCGGCAGTCCGTCATCAGGAACGGCTGGGACGCATCTTTACGGAAGGAATTCGGGAGCTGCCGAACGTTACGCTGTACGGCGACTTTTCCGGCCCTCGCGTCGGCGTATACGCCCTGAATGTCGGCGACGCCGATTCGGCCTTGGTCAGCGATATCTTATGGGATCAATACGGCATGGCGACGCGGTCTGGATTTCACTGCGCCCCGCTCATGCACGAGCAGCTCCATACGGAGCGGCGCGGCGCCGTGCGCTTTTCCTTTTCCCGGTTTACGACGGAAGACGACGTCGCGGCGGCCGTACGAGCCCTGCGGGATATTGCCGCCATGGAGACGTGAGATTGTCGGAACATGATGAAATAGAACGTATCGTATAAGGAGGAATGGCAACATGTTTAAAATCGATATGACGGGCAAGGCCTGCCCCCTTCCGGTAATTCAAACCCATAAAGCTCTGAAGGAGCACGACGTAGTGGAAACGATTGTGGACAACCGGATTGCGACGGAAAACTTGAAGCGAATGGCTGATCAGCTGGGCTGCACATATACGCTGACGGAAGAATCGCCGCAGCGCTACGTCGTCGTCATTGCCAGGAACGGGCAGACGGCGGAACCGTCTTCGGCAGCCGAAACGGCGAAGGCCGCCGACTCGTATATCGTCGTCGTCAATTCGCCGTACATGGGCGTCGGCGACGAGGCCTTCGGCAAAAGCCTGCTCAAGACCTTCCTGTATACCCTGACGGAGCAGGACGTCCTGCCCCAGTGCGTCGTCTTTTACAACGGCGGCGTGCCCCTGGTGACGGAAGGCTCGGAATCACTGGAAGATTTGCAGAAGCTGGCGCAGATGGGCGTGCCGATTTACGCCTGCGGCGCCTGCCTCAATTTCTACGGGCTGACGGATAAGGTCGCCGTCGGCGAAATCACGAATATGTACCGCATCGTCGAGCTGATGCGGACGGCCGACCGTATTGTCAAGCCGTAGGAGGGCCTATGGAAACGTATGGCATCGCTTTGTTTTACAATACGAAGGACGCGATGCAGGCTGAGGCGGAAGCCAAGCGGCGTCAGATCAAGGCCCGCATCGTGCCGACGCCGGGGAAAATTTACGCCAGCTGCGGATTTTCCCTGCGCTACGACCTGGAGGAAGAAGGGGCGCTGACGGCGCTGCTGGCGCAATGCGGCCTTGCCTGCGAGAGCTTGTATCATGCCGCGCGGGACGGGTTGAAGGTGTCTTATGAAAAACAGGGAGGCGGTGCGTAAATGGCAAGACATGTCGTCATCGGGACGGCCGGCCACGTAGATCATGGCAAGACGACTTTGGTAAAGGCCCTGACGGGTATCGATACGGATACGACGAAGGAAGAAAAACGGAGGGGCCTGACGATTAACCTGGGCTTCGCCTATTTGGATCTGCCCGACGGCACGCGCGCCGGCATCGTCGACGTTCCCGGCCACGAGCGATTTATCAAGAACATGGTCGCCGGCCTGCCCGGACTGGGCATGGTGCTGCTGGTCGTAGACGCCAATGAAGGCGTCATGCCTCAGACGGTCGAGCATATGGATATTTTGACGCTCCTGGGCATCGAGAAGTATCTCGTCGTCGTCACGAAGGCCGATACGGTCGACGAAGACATGCGGGAGCTGGTCAAGGAGGACATTCGCGCCAAGCTGGCCGATACGGCGGCCGCCGACGCCGATATCGTCGAGACGGACGCTCTTACGGGCCGGGGCCTGTCGGACCTCGTCGCCAAGATACAGGCGACGACGGAAGGGCTGGCGGAACGTGGCTCCAACGGCGCGGCCCGGCTGAATATCGACCGCGCCTTTTCCGTAAAGGGCTTCGGCACCGTCGTGACAGGGACGCTGCTGGACGGCGCTGTGTCCGTCGGCGACGAGCTGTTTTTGTATCCGGAGAAGCGAGCCGTGCGGGTCCGGAATATACAGGTCCATGAGCAAAACGTCGGACAGGCCGAGGCGGGCCAGCGGACGGCGCTCAACTTGGCCAACATAGGGACCGATGAGGTACGTCGCGGAGATGTGCTGTGCGCTTCCGCCGATTTGACGCCGACGAGAATGATCGATGCCAAGGTTTCCTGCTTGAAGCGAGCGGACTGTCCGATTCAGATGTGGGATCGCCTGCGCCTTCTCGTCGGGACGCAGGAGGTCATGGTCCGGGCCGTCCCCCTGGGAGAGGAGTCGATTCTGCCCGGACAGGAAGGCTTTGTGCAGCTGCGGCTGGAAGGGGATGAAATCGTCGTCAAAGCAAAGGATCGATTTATCCTGAGGACCTTTTCCCCGATGCGCACCATAGGCGGCGGCGAAGTGCTGGACGCCAATCCCCGCAAGCACCGCCGCTTTAAGGACGCCGTGCTGAATAGCCTGAAAGCGAAGGACAGCGGCAGACTCGACGAAGGGCTCTGCGATTATTTGCTCCACAAGGCGAAATCCTTTGCCCGTCAGGCCGACGTGCAGGCCGCTCTGGGTGCAGACGCCGCCGCGCTGGACGCCGCCGCGGCCCGCCTTTTGGCAGAGGGAATGCTGTACGAGACGGCGGCCGGCTATATCCATCGGGACGCGTATCAGAAGCTCAAAGGCCGGGCCGTGCAGCTCCTGCTGGCCTATCACAAGGAATATCCCCTGCGACCGGGTATGCCCCTCGGCGAGTTCCGCTCCCGCTTGGGCGGCTCCTTGTCGGAAAAAGAAGCCGGAGAAATCCTGCGCCTCATGGAAGGGGACGGGAGCTGCCGCATAGAGGCCTCTGTCGCAGCGGCCAGCCGGTTCCGCGTCGTATTTACGCTGGAGCAGAAAAAGGCCCGCGATGCCATGACGGCGGTCTTAGTCCAATCGGGCTATACGCCCGTAAAGATCAGCGACCTGACGGCTCCCTGGGCCGACGGCCGGGCCGTGCTGGAAGCCATGCGGGGGAAGACGGCTGTGGTCTTATCGCCGGAATATGCCGTAGCGCGCCGCTTTTATGACGATGCCGTGCGCCGCTTATGCCGCTACGTGCGGGAAAAGGGGCCCATTGAGCTGGCTGCCTTCCGCGATCTCTTAGGCATCGGGCGCAAAGGGGCCCTTCAATTACTGGATTACATGGATGAACAGCACGTGACGCGGCGCGCCGAAGGAGGGCGAGTCCTCGGCGACGGCGCAGATTGTATAGAAAGCAGGTGAGGCAATGAAACAAGATACGAGACAGCTGCTGCGGCAGCTTCCCAAGGTAGACGTACTGCTGCAGCGTCCGGTGCTGGCCGAATGGGAACAAAACCTGTCCCGCAGCCTGATAAAACAGGCCGTACAGGACGTATTGGCTGGCCTGCGCCGGGACATTTTGGCCGAACGCCGCCGCGACGTACCGGCAGAGGACGAGCTGGACGCCATGGTGCTGGCCTATTTCCGCCGGCAGAAATCCCTGCGTCTGAAAAAAGTCGTCAACGCCACGGGGACGATTCTTCACACGAATTTGGGCCGGTCTGTACTGAGCGAGGAGATTGGACGGCACGTAGGCGAAATCGCCGCGTCGTACTCGAACTTGGAATACGATCTGGACGAAGGGCGCCGCGGCTCCCGCTATGCCCACCTGCAGTCGCTGCTGAAAGAGCTGACTGGGGCGGAAGACGTACTCGTCGTCAATAACAACGCCGCCGCCGTGCTGCTGGCCCTGACGTCGATGACGCAGGGGAAGGAAGTCGTGATTTCCCGGGGAGAACTCGTGGAAATCGGCGGCCTGTTCCGCATTCCTGACGTCATCGAAGCCAGCGGCGGCACGATACGGGAAGTCGGGACGACCAATAAGACCCACCTGGCAGACTACAGCCGGGCCGTCGGCGAAGGTACCGGCGCGATTATGAAAGTCCATACGAGCAATTACCGCATCATAGGCTTTTCTGAAAGTGTGCCCGCCCAGGAACTGGCCGAGCTGGCCCACGCCAACGGTTTGCCCCTCATCAACGACCTGGGCAGCGGGTTATTCGTCGACATGCGCCGCTTCGGCCTGCCCTATGAACCGACTGTAAAGGAAGTCCTGAAGCAAGGCTGCGACGTCGTCATGTTCAGCGGCGACAAACTCCTCGGCGGGCCGCAGGCCGGCATTATCGTCGGCAAGGCCGAGTATATCGAGCCGATGAAACAGCACCAGCTGCTGCGGGCCCTGCGGGTCGATAAGATGACCCTGGCCGCCTTGGAGGCGACGCTGCAGCTGTACCGGGACGAAGACATGGCGATACGGTCTATCCCTGCGCTGCAGATGCTGGCGCGGACCCAGAAGGAATGCCTGCGGCGAGCCGATATGCTGGCCCAAATGCTGCGGACTGCCGACGCGGCCCTGCAGGTGCAGACCGTGCCGGTCCGCGACATGGTCGGCGGCGGTTCCTATCCGGAATATACGTTGCCGGGGTACGCCGCCGCCGTCGCGTCAGAAGGCCGGACGGCGGCAGAATTAGAACGCCGCCTGCGCCATGCCGAAGTCCCCGTCGTCGCCAGAGTGCAGCAAGACCGGCTGTGCCTGTCCGTACGGACGCTGCGGGACGACGAATTTCCCCTGATCTGCACGGAAATTGCCAAGGCCGTAGCCGAAGGATAACGTAAAAACAGCGAAGACCGCGACTACGGGTCTTCGCTTTTTTATCGGGCTGCTTCTATTGCAAAGGCAAACGGAGCGGCTAGATACTAAAAAAGACAAGGCGGCTTTGCGGGCTGCCTTGTCGGGTAGTTGGCGGGAAAGTGTAGGAATCGAACCTACCTAAGAAGCTCTTAACTCCTCATACTGGTTTTGAAGACCAGAGGGCACACCAGAACCCATACTCCCCCAAGATAGGTTCAGTATACCATGTTTGCCGCAGCGGCGCAACGGAATCCCCTCTCCTCCGACCGGGCCCTTAGGCTTCCGGCGACGACTGGCCGATGATTTTAATGCCCTCGGCGTAGACGACTGTCGGATTCGGCGTCTTCTTTTCGATGAGGTCGACGAGGAGATGGAGGCATTTTTCGCCGATTTCCCGCATGGGAATATCGATGCGGGACAAGGACGGAATGGCGTAATCGTTGAATTCGGCCATGTTGATGCCGATGGTAAATACTTCTACGTCGCCGGGAATGGAAACGCCCAATTCATGGCAGGCGAACAACATGCCGTGAGCCAATACGTCGGATTCGCAGAACATGGCCTTCGGCAGGCGCTTTTCTGCATAGAGCTTCTTCGTCGCGTCGATAGCGCTGGACGACGACGTGTCGCACAGGACGATATTTTCCTCCGGAACGGGATGGCCGGCTTCGGCAAAGGTGTCGAGAAAGCCTTTCATCCACATGCGCATGATGGGGAAGGTCGTGTCGTGGGTCAGCACGCCGGCGTCGTAGATGCCCTTGTCGAGAAAATGGCGGGCGACCTGGGCGCCGACTTCGTAGTTGTCCATGGTGACGCTGCTGTATTTCGGCGATTCCCTGTTGAACAGGACGACGGGATAGGAAATGTCGCAGGAGTTTAAATATTCCATGTCGGCGTTAGACATATTGGCGATGATGATGCCGTTAAAAAATTCATTCTGCGTCGTTTCCATCTGCTTTTTCAGGTTGTCGACCTCGTAGGGCACGACGGTCAGGTGGACGACCTTATTCTGCTGCATAATTTCTTTTTGAATACCCAGCGTAATACGGGCCAGGTAATTGATACGGAAGTCCGTCGCCCAATAAAACGCTATGGCGTAACTATTTTTCTGCGTAGCCCGCAGCTTTTTAGCCGACTGGTTCGGCACGTATTTCAGCTGTTTGGCGATTTGATGTATCCGGGCCTGCGTTTCCTTGGAAATTTTTCGTTCCTGTCCCTTGCCGTTCAGGACGATGGAAACGGTGGCGATGGAAACGCCGGCTTCACGAGCGATATCTTTAATCGTAGACATACTATACCCCCTCTATATTGTTTTATTTTGACATAAAAAAAACGAATTTTCAAGGCTAGAATAGGCTTATTTCCTCGCTATAGTATGATACAATAGATACATTAACGGTGAGTTGGGGAGGAATGACTATGACGGGAATAGACAAGCGCGTATCGGCGGCCCATATGGTACTGGGAAAGGACTTGAATCCGCATGATACGCTGTTTGCCGGGCAGGCGACGTCGTATATGATCGAGTGCGGCTTTCTGGCCGTGCAAAGCTTTCTGAACAGCGGCCATATCGTCTGCCTGGGATTGGACGGGCTGCGGTTTCTCCGGCCGGTCCGCAAAGGCGACACCATCGACATTTCCAGTACCGTCGTCTATGCCGGGACGACGAGCGTCGGCGCATATATCGCCATGACGCGGCGCTCCGACGGGGCCATGGCGGCGGAATGCTTCGTATCCTTCGTCCATATCGAAGAGGAAACGGGACAGGCCCGGCCCCACGGCGTAACGCTGCCGGCGCTGGATGAGCAGGGTGAGGCGCGGCGGCGCGCCTATTGGGCTTATAAAGGGATAACGGTATAATGGATTTTGCAGCGCAAGTAGACGAACGGCTCCATAACTTAGCCAAGCCGCCGGGAAGCCTGGGCCTGCTGGAGCAGCAGGTGCGTCAGGTTTTCCTGGCCTGGGGCTCCTTTCAGGAGGAACTTCGTCCCCGCCATATTATCTTTGCCGCGGACAACGGCGTCGTCCGCTCCGGCGTCGTAGCTCAGCTGTCTGATATTACGTACATGCAGAGCGTGCATATGACGGAAGGAACGTCGGCTGTGACCTGTTTCTGCCGTTGTCACGGCATTCCCTACGAAGTCGTAGACGTCGGCATCGACAGTGAAGACGCCGTCGGCGTCGACAGGAAAATCGCCAGAGGGACGGCCGATTTTTCGGTACAGCCGGCGATGACAACGGAACAATTTACCCGCGCCGCCGCCGTCGGCAGGGAACGGGTCGAAGCGGCGAAAGCCCGGGGATGCAACATCCTGTCCTTCGGTGAAATGGGCATAGGAAACACGACGACGTCGGCCGCCGTGCTGACGGCCATAGCGCCGGCTGGCAGCGCGTTTCTCGTCGGCCACGGCTCGTCTAAGGGCAATTACCGCCTTTGGTTTCACAAAGAGCAGGTCGTCAAGGAGGCGCTGCAAAAATATAAAGAGGAAATCCAGACGCCGGAGGACGCCCTGCGCTGCGTCGGCGGATTCGACTTAGTTGCCTTGTACGGCGCAATGCTGGCCTGTGCCGACGTTCATCTGCCGTTTTACATCGACGGATTTATTACAGCCGTAGCCCTGGCCTGCGCCGTGAAGACACGTCCAAACGTGCGGCAGTATGCGCTGCCGTCGCATATTTCCCGCGAGCCCGGCATGAGCGCGGCCTTGCGGCTGTGCGGTATAGATGAATACGACGTGCCTATCCACGCTGACATGGCTCTGGGAGAAGGTACGGGAGCTGTGCTGGGCGTCGTCATGCTGAAGACAATGCTGTATGCCGTAGGGCATATGGCGACTCTCGACGGCATCAACGGCGAAGCGGAAGAACGCCATCGCAGGCGTATGGAGAAAGGGGCGGAACACCAGGATGATAGATGAACAGCTGCGCAAGGAAGCGGCGGCTATCTTTGCCCGCATGGGATTAAGCGAAGAAGAAGCCGTCGCCCTGTTCTATAAGCGCACAGTAGAAGCAGGAAAAATGCCCTTCGGCCCGGCGTCAGAAGGGACGGCAAAGGCGAAGCAAAAGAAAAAGCGCATGAACGAGCGCTTTGCCGAATGGGATGCGTTTTAAGGATAAGAAGTATAACTTCTGTTGTAAAAACAACATACATGGCGGCCTTCATGGCATATACTAAAAATAAAGGAGATGATATGCCATGAAGATGTTATACAGCGACAAGCGAATTTGGATAGAAGATGAAGAAGGAAAGACTGTCGGCGAGATTGATTTCCTTCAGGATCAGAACGGCAAGTACGATATTGTCCATACAGGCGTCGACCCGTCGCAGCAGGGACAGGGGACGGCGGGAATGCTGGTGCAGGCTGCGGCGGACTATATCCGCAGTACAGGCTGTAAAACCGGTGCGTCGTGTTCCTATGCGTCGGCGTGGCTTAAACGGCATAAGGAATACGATGATATTTACGAGCCGTAGCACCCCGCATATTTGATAAGTCGGCAGGATTTACGTATAATAAACATAGAAAAAAGGCGCTGCCGGCAACGGTCAGTCCCATATCATAGGAAAAAAGAAAATCCGCCTATAGTTGGTAGCTGTGGGGCGGATTTCCTTTTATGCTTTCAATGCAATAATACAAAGTACCACTAAGAATACGAAGGTCAACAGGGCGTATGGTGTCATAAGGCATCGCCCATTTCCGGGGCTAGGATTAACGGCCTGCCGCTTTTTGCAGCGCCTAGATGGTTGGTATATGCGATATACGGGCTATGTCAAAGTCTGTCGTATATACATTTTGCATATGGATTATAAATGACTAAAAGCTATGTCTCCCATGGGATGGCATAGCTTTTTTTGTTTCCTACTGTTTTAATTTTTCAATGACTTCGTCGTCGATTTTAAAGCCGTGTTCCGGGCCGGGGAAGGCGCCTTCCTTTGTTTCCTTGATGTAGTCGGCGAAGGCCTGCTTCATGAGGGCTCCAACGTTGGCGAACTGCTTGGCGAATTTCGGCGTAAAGTCGCTGAACAGGGCCAGCATGTCCTGATAAATCAGGATTTGGCCGTCGCAGTGGACGCCGGCACCGATGCCGAGGGTCGGGATGCGCAGGGATGCCGTAATGAGCTCGGCAAGCTTGGCCGGTACGCATTCGAGGACGATGGCAAAGGCTCCGGCCGCTTCGACAGCCTTGGCTTCTTCGATGAGCTTGCGGGCCGCTTCTTCGCTCTTGCCCTGTACTTTAAAGCCGCCTAAGGCGTTGACCGACTGGGGCGTCAGGCCGATGTGGCCGACGACGGGAATTCCCGCTTCGACGATGGCTTTAATCTGCGGGCATACGCTCATGCCGCCTTCGAGCTTGACGGCGTGGCAGCGGCCTTCCTTCATGAGCCGGCCGGCGTTGTATACGGCGTCGTAAATAGACGTCTGGTAGGACATGAAGGGCATGTCGCCGACGACGAAAGCGTTTTTTGCGCCCCGCGATACGGCTTTGGTGTGATGGATCATGTCTTCCATCGTGACCGGCAGGGTGTCTTCGTAGCCGAGCATAACCATGCCGAGAGAATCGCCGACGAGCAGCATGTTGATGCCCGCTTCGTCCATGAGCTTGGCCGTCGAATAGTCGTAAGCCGTGAGCATGGTAATCTTGTCGTGGTTGTCCTTTTGCGCCTGCAGCGTAGCGATGGTATTTTTCATAGGGCAAAACTCCTTTCGTACGATGCCGTAATGGCATTATTTGATGTTATAGGGCATGATAGCATTTAAAGACAAAACATAACGGACATAATTATTTATTATGTAAAGAAAAATAACGGATATAACGCATGTGTTTAACGTATCTGATTTTTACTATATCATCTGGACGGCACCTCGTCAAATAGATGAAGGTGCGTTCTGTTTCCAACGCAATGCCTGCCGTTCCAGGTCTTTTACAAAGGCCTCTTTGCCGTCGCAGTAGCCTTCGATGTCGTAGGGATATTGGCGGGCCAGGGTTTCCTTCAGCGCGCCGTACTGCCGGGCGATCTCGCCGTGGGCCCGCAGGAAATCGCGGACAGCCAGATGGCGTTCGATATTGGCTCTGTCCGTTTCCTGAAAGATATGGACCTGGTGCGTCCGCTCGTCGCCGCCTTTGCGCAGGTAGCGCCGGCGGGCCATGCCGAATTCGCCTAAGTATTCGTAGCCTATTCCTTCGAAGGCGCCTTGCTTTTCGTCTACAGCGGCTATGTCGCGGACGACGGGCATGATGTCGATAATGGGCTTGGCTTTCAGTCCTTTGACGGCGGTGCTGCCGATGTGGAAGATTGCCGTGCAGTTTTCGCCCAGAATGGCGCGTATGGTTTCCGCTTCGGCCAGGTATTTCTGTTCCCAGCAAGGGTCGTAGTCGACGACGATGATGTGTTGTGCCATGAAGCTGCCCTCCTATATGGTTTTTATTTGATGATAGCTGATTTTAGGATACATCGCAACGTCGGCCTGAGTGATTCGGATATTTCGAGGAATTCTGCCATATCAACGGATAGGGGAATTTATCTGAATAATTCCCGCAGATAGTTATTGCCATAGCAAAGCGTCGTGCCGTACCATTAGAGGGAGAGGTGAAAGCGATGAAGACACAATTTGGAAATATACTGCTGCGCCGCCGCAAGGAGCTGGGTTTTACGCAGGAGTATATCGCGAAGGCCCTGCACCTATCGGCTCAGGCCATTTCCAAATGGGAGCGGGGCGAGACGATGCCCGACATCCTGCTGCTGCCGGCCTTGGCGGATTTGCTGCAGACGAGCACCGACGAGCTGCTGGGGCATCATCGGCAGTATGGAAAGACTGTCTATGCCGACCGGTATCAGGCCGACGAGTTTTATTGGGGCCTGGAGCCCAATGAGATGTGCTACGATATCCTGCGGCTGAAACCGCCGTCGCAGCGGCGTCTTGTCCTGGATATGGGATGCGGCGAGGGAAAGGACGCCGTGTTTCTGGCGCGGTGCGGGTATCGGGCTGTCGGCTTTGATTTAGCCGCCGAAAGCATTGCTAAGGCGAAATGGCTGGCGAGCCAGTATCCGACGGCGGCGGCAGAATTCTTCCGGGCCGACATGCTGGAGTATGTGCCGCAGCAGGAATATGATATACTGTTTGCAAGCGGCGTGCTGCACTATCTTCCGCCGGAGCGGCGAGGCGCCATCCTGCAGGAGTACCAGCGCTGCATCCGGCCCGGCGGCTTGTGCGCCCTGAACGTATTCGCCCAGAAGCCTTTTATTCCGCCTCCGCCTGATGAAGAGATCGACGGCGGTTATTGGCGGTCAGGCGAGCTGTTTTCGCTGTTTGCCGATTGGAAATTCCACCGCTGCGAAGAAATTATCTTCGACTGCGTCAGCGGCGGCACGCTGCATCAGCATGTGATGGATATACTGATTGCCGAAAAAATCGTATAAGGCCGTCCGCTGCGCCATATCTGGATAGTGAGGAGAGATTGCTTATGTTTCATCCCATCGACTGGGAAACGTGGCCCCGCAGGGACCATTTCAATTATTATTACAATCAAATCAAGTGCCGCTACACGCTGACGGCCCACATCGATATTGCGCCGCTGCGGGAGTTTCAGAAACAGCGGCAGCTGCGGTTTTTTCCTCTTATGTTGTATGCGATCATGCGGGCCGTCAATGAGAACAGGGAATTCCGCATGAGCTTTGACGGCGACGGCCGGCTGGGATACTGGGATGTCGTCGTGCCCTGTTATACGGTCTTTCACGAAAGGGATAAGACTTTTTCCGATATTTGGAGCGAGTACGACGCAGACCTGCAGGCCTTTTACGACGGCGTTGCCGCAGATATGGAGACTTACAAGGACGGCGAAGGCTTCGTCAAGGCCAAGCCCAATCAGCCGCCTAATTTCTGCCCCGTGTCGGCGGTGCCGTGGCTTCACTTCACGTCCTTTTCTCAGGATACGTACGCTGAAAACTCCCTCCTGTTTCCCCTCATCCGCTTCGGGAAATTCGAGGCTGCCGGGGAAAAGGTGCTGCTGCCGCTGGCCGTCTCAGTTCATCACGCCGTGGCCGACGGGTATCACACGTGCAAGCTGATCAACGACATCGAGGCTGCCGCCGCCCGTCTGGACAGGTATTGGCAATAAAAGTCCAGCCAGGGGGCATACGGTCCTGTAGATATTCCCTTGTGCATCGTGTACAATAGTACGTAGATACTAGACGCGAGAACGCATAAAGGAGTGACGTATGATGAAGCTGAAATTGGATGAAATCCTCGTAGGAAAAAAGATGGAGCCGCGCTATCTGGAGTACAACTGGCGCGACGTCGTATTGTACGCTTTGGCAGTCGGAGCCAAGCGGGACGATTTGATGTATACCTATGAGAAGTATTTGAAGGCCATCCCGACCTACGGTACCGTGCCGTACTGGGGGACGGTCAACGTCCGGCCGTATCAGTGGATGCCTCTGCCGGCGTCTATGCTGGCCAATGACATCATCAAGCCGACTATTTCCTTCTTGAACATGGACCACGAAATTATCATGCACCGGCCTATCGATCCGATTAAGGGAACCTTCCAGTACCAGGATGTTATTACAGACGTATACGACCGCGGCGAAGGCAAGGGCGCCGTCGTGCGCACGCGCATCGACGTGCGCGACGAGGCGGGCAACGACGTATGCACCAACTACTCGACGACCTTTTTTCACGAAGCCGGCGGCTTCGGCGGCGCGCCCATGCCCAAGAGCCCCGTCCAGATTCCCGACAGGGGTCCCGACGTTGAAATCGACGATTATATCAGCCCCGTGCAGAACCTCCTGTACCGCTTGACCGGCGATACGAATTTAGTGCACGTCGACCCGCAGTACGCCCAGAAGATGGGCTTTGAAACGTCGTTCATGCAGGGCCTGTGCTCCTTCGGCTTTGCCTGCCGCATGGCGATAGGCGCGCTGATTCCGGGCGAGCCGGAACGGATGACCCGCATGGCGGCGCAGATGACGTCAGTCTTGTTCCCCGATACGCCGGTTATGCTGCAGCTTTGGAAGATGGGTGAAGGAACGGCTTACTTCAAGCTGGTCAACAAGACGACGGGGAAGGCTGTCCTGAACCGCGGCGTTTTCGAATGGCGCAATTAAATTTCATTTGAAAATAAAAACGCAGGATTATAGCGATAAAAATAAAAAAATTTATATTGATGCAATAAAAATCTTTAAAGTATGTGAAAATATGTAATGTACCGCCAGAACGGAAGATAGGCCCTGTTTTTATTAAAAATTTAAGAAAATAGTCGAAATGACTATATATTGACAAGGGTTTCCGTGGTATATTATAATGAATTATAAATATACTTTACTGGATAAAAGCGCTGAGTATGTTTAATATTCAGCGCTTTTTTGTATAAAATATGAAAATAAACGGGAGGAATTTCATATGATGAAAATCGATTTAAACAGCGATTTAGGCGAAAGCTTCGGCATGTATACCATCGGCAACGACAGTGACGTCTTAAATTACGTCAGCTCGGCGAATATCGCCTGCGGCATGCATGCCGGCGATCCCTTCGTCATGCACAAGACGGTGCGCCTGGCACTGGAACGGGGCGTGGCAGTCGGCGCGCATCCGGGTTTTATGGATTTGAACGGCTTCGGCCGCCGCAATATCGCCATGAAGCCCGATGAAATCTACGATTTAATCGTCTATCAGGTCGGCGCCTTGTCGGCCTTTGTCAAGGCCGAAGGCGGCAGGCTGCAGCACGTTAAGCCCCACGGTGCCCTGTACAACATGGCGGCCAAGGATCAGGCCATGTCCGAAGCGATTGCCAAGGCCGTGTACGACGTTGACCCGCAGCTGGTGTTGTTCGGCCTGGCCGGCAGCTGGCTGGTCAAAGCCGGGGAAGCGGCGGGATTGCAGACGGCCAGCGAGGTATTTGCCGACAGGACCTATCAGGAAGACGGGTCGCTGACGCCGCGGACGCAGCCGAACGCCATGATTACAGACGACGCCGCGTCGATACGGCAGGTGCTGACGATGATTACCGAAGGCAAGGTCCGTACGGCGACGGGCAAGGACATTCCTGTCAAGGCCGATACGGTCTGCATTCACGGTGACAGCCCGAAGGCCCTGGCCTTTGCTAAGAGCATCGGCGAGGCGCTGCAGAAGGAACAGATTCAAATAACGTCCTTTATACATCGGTAACGGTGTCTTGAGATGAAGGGGGAAGAGGCGAGAATATGAAAACTAAAAAAGGATTTGATTTCAGCGTGCTGATGGGCGCAGCCTTCCTGATGGCTACGTCGTCTATCGGTCCGGGATTTTTAACGCAGACGACCGTATTTACGGAGCAGCTGCTGGCCAGCTTTGGCTTCGTCATCTTGACGTCTATTATTTTGGATATCGGCTCACAGCTCAATGTATGGCGGGTCATCGGCATTTCGGGAAAGCGCGGCCAGGACGTGGCCAATATGGTTCTTCCCGGCTTGGGATACGTCGTGGCGGCGCTGATCGTCATGGGCGGCCTGGGCTTTAACATCGGCAACATTGCCGGCGCCGGCATGGGCTTCAGCGTCATCTTCGGCATGGATACGGTAACCGGTGCGGCCATCAGCGCAGTTATCGCCATTTCGATTTTCGTATTTAAAGAAGCGGGCGTACTCATGGATAAATTCACCCAGGTCGCAGGCGTCGTCATGATCGTGCTGACCTTGTACGTCGCCGTTTCTTCGGCCCCGCCTGTGGGAGAAGCCGTCATGAAGACCTTCGTGCCCGACGTCATCGATCCCTTGGCGATCGTCACCCTCGTCGGCGGCACCGTCGGCGGGTATATTACCTTCTCCGGCGGCCATCGCCTGGTCGACGCCGGCGTTGTCGGCAAGGAAGCGCTGCCCCAGATTACGCGCAGCTCCGTTACCGGCGTCTGCCTGACCGGCGTCATGCGCGTATTCCTGTTCCTGGCGACGCTGGGCGTCGTAGCCAGCGGCCTGCAGCTCGACCCGGCCAATCCGCCGGCTTCGGTATTCAAGCTGGCTGTCGGCGATATCGGCTACAAGGTCTTCGGCGTCGTCATGTGGTCGGCGGCTATTTCGTCGGTTATCGGCGCGGCCTATACGTCCGTTTCCTTTATCCGCACCTTCAGCCCTAAAATCGAAAACAACTACCGCTGGTTTGTCATCGCCTTCATCGTCTTTTCGACGGTCGTCTTCGCCTTCGTCGGCCAGCCCGTCAAGACGCTGATCCTCGTAGGGACGCTGAATGGTCTGATCCTGCCGGTTACGCTGCTGGTCATGATCATCGCGGCCCATAAGAAATCGATCGTCGGCGATTACAAGCATCCGGTGTGGATGAGCATTTTCGGCGTCATCGTCGTTATCATGACGGCGTACATGGGCGTGCTGACTATTATGAAGCAGCTGCCTAAATTGTTTATGTGACAGGGAGGCTGTTACGCTTGAACCATGAATTTACGATAAAACCGTTAGGCGAAGCCGGCGTCCTCGTGAATTTCGGCAGTACGATCAGCCCGGAAATTCACTGCAAGGTCAAGGCGCTGGCCGATTATTTGGAAACCCATCCCTTCGCCGGGATGATAGAATACGTCATTTCGTATACGAGCCTGGCCGTGTACTACAATCCCTTCGTCGTCAAAAAGCAGGCCGGTAAGTATAAAAGCGACTCGGCCCTGGAGATTACGTCGGCGTACCTCTGCAGATGCATGGAACAGCTGGCCGACGTACAGAAGGAAACGGCCCGGGTCGTGCAGATTCCCGTATGCTACGGCGGAGAATACGGGCCGGATATCGACTATGTGGCCCAGTACAATCATTTGTCTGTAGAGGAAGTCATCGCCATCCATACGGAGCCGGAATACCTGGTGTACATGATCGGCTTCTGTCCGGGATTTCCCTATTTGGGCGGCATGGACAAGCGCATCGCCACGCCGCGCCGCGATACGCCGCGCGTAGCCATACCGGCCTGCAGCATCGGCATTGCCGGCGAACAGACCGGGGGATATCCCCTGAGCACGCCCGGCGGCTGGCAGATTATCGGGCGCACGCCGATGGATATGTTTTCCTTGAAGAAGGAAGACGATCCGAGCCTGCTGCACGCCGGCGACATCGTGAAGTTTTACGCCGTATCGGAAGAAGAATTTGCAGCCTTAAAGGAGGAATACGGCCATGAGTCTTAACATTATCCGCCCGGGCCTGCTGACGACGATTCAGGATACGGGACGCTATGGATACCAGAAGATCGGCGTCATCCCTTCAGGGGCGATGGACGTGTATTCCCTGCGGCTGGCGAATATACTGGTCGGCAATGATGAAACCGAAGGGGCTTTGGAAATCACCCTCATGGGGCCGACGATCGAGTTTACGTCGGATACGCTCATCGCTATTACCGGCGGCGATTTCGGCCCGGTGATCGACGGCCAGAAGGTGCCCATGCACCGTCCCGTCGCCGTCAAGGCCGGCGCGATCCTGCGCTTCGGCCCCTGTGTCGTCGGCTGCCGGGCCTATCTGGCCGTGGCCGGCGGGTACGACGTGCCCGTCGTCATGGGCAGCAAGAGCACCTATCTGCGGGCTCAGTTCGGCGGGTTGGAAGGGCGGGCCCTGCGCCGCGGCGATTTGCTGAATACGAAGGAGCCCAGCGAGTACGGCCAGCAGATGATGTTCAACCTGCTGACCCGCGGTGCCCATTCCTTTACGCACGCCCGCTGGAGCATCAGCAAGGTTCACACGACGCCGGAACGGCTGCGCAAGCCGATCAAGGTCATGGCGGGCTTGCAGTACGACGAGTTTACGGAAAAGGCCAAGTACGACTTCTTCGGGACGGACTTTCTCATTACGACCCAGTCCGACCGCATGGGCTATCGCCTGAACGGCCCGAAGCTGGAAATGAAGCGGCCCTTGGAAATGATTTCCGAAGTCGCCGGGCTGGGAACCATACAGGTACCGCCCAACGGCATGCCCATCATCCTGATGGCCGACCACCAGACGACGGCGGGCTATCCCGTCATCGGCCAGGTCGCCCAGGTTGACGTGGCCCGCGTGGCCCAGCTCAAGCCGGGCGACCGCATGTATTTCAGGCTGATCAGCAACGAAGAAGGCGAGCGCCTGTTTATCGACATGGAACGCTGCATGGAAAATATAAAGATTGCCGTCGCAGGCATGCTATAACTAGGAGGGATTTGTTTGTTATCGTTAGAAGAAATCAAGGAATTAGTACGGATTCTTGAAACGTCATCCCTGAATAAGATGGAACTGGCCTATGAGGACGGAAAGGTCCTGCTGGAAAAGGGCGGCGCGCCCGTAGCCGTCGCCGTGCCGCAGCCGATGATGCCGGCTGTCCAGCCCGCCGCCGCTCCGGCTGAAGCCCCGCAGCCCGGCGAGCACATCGTCGAAATTACGGCGCCTATCGTAGGCACCTTCTACAGCGCACCGGACCCCAAGGCGCCTCCCTTCGTAAAGGTCGGCTCGGCCGTGACGCCGAATACGGTCGTCTGCGTATTGGAGGCGATGAAGCTCTTTACGGAAGTCGAAGCGATGGTAGAAGGCGAGATTACGGAAGTGCTGGTAAAAGACGGCGAGTTCGTCGAATTCGGCCAGCCGTTGTTCAAGGTGAAAAAAGGCCATGTCGGCGCATAGAAAGGGCTTGGGCATATGTTTAAGAAAGTATTGATTGCCAACCGCGGCGAAATTGCCGTGCGTATTATCAAAGCATGTCACGAGTTGGGAATCAGCGCCGTCGTCGTATATTCTGAAGCCGACCGCGATTCCCTGCCTGTCCGCCTGGCCGACGAAGCGTACTGCATCGGACAGGCTCAGGCCAAGAAAAGCTATTTGGATATTGCCCGCATTATCGAAACGGCGAAGGCGGCTAAGGCCGATGCCATTCATCCGGGCTATGGATTTTTGTCGGAAAACGCCGATTTTGCCGACGCCTGCGCAAACTATCACTTCACCTACATCGGAGCCAGCGGTGAAGCTATCCGCCACATGGGCGACAAGGCCATGGCCCGCAGCACGATGAAGCGCGTCGGCGTGCCCGTCATTCCGGGAACGGAAGACGTCATCTGCGATGAAGACGAAGCGCGCCGCACGGCAGAAGCCATCGGCTATCCCGTGCTGATCAAGGCTACGGCCGGCGGCGGCGGCAAGGGGATGCGCATCGTCGAAGACAGCACGGAGCTGGTCAAGGCCCTGCGGCAGGCTTCACAGGAAGCGGAACGCTCCTTCGGCAACGCCGGCGTGTATTTGGAAAAATACTTATCCCATTCGCGGCATGTAGAAATTCAGATCATGGCCGACAATTACGGCAACGTCGTCTACCTGGGCGAACGGGACTGCTCGACGCAGCGCCGTCATCAGAAGGTCATTGAGGAAGCGCCGTCGCCCGTCGTGTCGCCGGACATGCGGAAGAAGATGGGCGAAGCCGCCGTCATGGCCGCCAAAGCCGTCGACTACAGCGGCGCAGGCACCATAGAATTCATCGTAGACGATACGGGAAATTTCTATTTCATGGAAATGAATACGCGCATCCAGGTTGAACATCCCGTCACGGAAATGGTGACGGGGACGGATCTGATCAAGGCGCAAATACTCGTCGCGGCAGGGGAAAAGCTGCCGTGGACGCAGGCCGATATCCGCATGAACGGCTGGGCCGTCGAATGCCGCATCAATGCCGAAGACCCGATGCACAATTTCATGCCCTGCCCGGGGAAAATCACGCGCTACACGCCTCCTTTCGGCCGCGGTATCCGCGTGGACAGCGCCATGTACAGAGGCTGCGTCATTACGCCGTTTTACGACTCGATGATTGCCAAGCTCATCGTATGGGCCCCGACGCGGCTGGAAGCCATCGACAAGATGGAAAAAGCCCTGGCTGATTTTAAAATCGAAGGCGTGACGACGAATATCCCCCTGCAGCGGAAGATATTGATGACGGAGGCCTTCCGCTGCGGCCAGGTCAACACGAATTATTTGGAAGAGCATCTGGAAGAGATTTTAAATACGTAGAAAGAAGGGAACTGTCATGGATTTAGCGAAAGCATCTCCGGCAGAAGTGCGAAGCCTCATCCGGGCCGGAGAATTGGATAAGCCGACGAGCGGCATGTGCGCTCCCTACGCCCAGGCCAATATGGCCGTGCTGCCGAAGGAGCTGGCCTTTGATTTCCTGCTGTTCACGCAGCGCAACAAGGTACCCTGCCCCGTATTGGACGTGACGGAAGCCGGCTCTCCCGTTCCGAAGCTCGTGGCTCCCGAGGCCGACCTGCGGCACGACATACCGCGGTACCGCATTTATCGCCATGGCGAGCTGACTGACGAAGTGACCGATGCCGCGCCGTTCTGGCGCGACGATTTGGTGGCCTTTTTGCTGGGCTGCAGTTTTTCTTTTGAAGGCCCTATGATAGAGGCGGGCCTGGAAATCCGCCACATTACGGACAACCACAACGTGCCCATGTACAAGACGAATATCGAGTGCGTGCCGGCCGGCGTATTTCACGGTCCCATGGTCGTGTCCATGCGGCCCATGAAGCCTGCCGATGCGATCCGGGCCGTGCAGATTACGACGCGCATGCCCTTCGTCCACGGCGCGCCGATCCACATCGGCGATCCCGAAGCCATCGGCATTTCCGACATCGATAAGCCCGACTTCGGCGAACGGTCCGACATCAAGCCGGGCGAAGTGCCCGTCTTCTGGGCCTGCGGCGTCACGCCTCAGGCCGTGGCCATGGCCGTGAAGCCTGAGTTCATGATTACCCATGCGCCGGGATACATGTTCATTACAGACGTCCTGAATTCGCAGCTATCCATCATGTAAGAGCATACTAAAAAAGCTGAATGCATACGCCTATAATGCGTGCATTCAGCTTTTTTTATAAAGTATTTAGGAAAGCTCTTGCTTTGAAAGGGTGTAGATGACGGCGAAGCCGGCAGCCAGGGGAACGGCGGCGGATACGAGGGAGAGCAGGTCTGTCGGGACGCCGGGGAACAGCTCCCACATGGAGCCGAGGACGAAGCCTAAGATGATGAGATACGTCGCCTGGGGATAGCGGTTCATGGCCTTTTCCAGCAATTTCGTCGTCGCCAGGATGCCGGCGATGACGCCGCCGCCCAAGGGGATGAGCAAGGAAAAGGACAGGCTGCTGATGGCCAGCAGTATCTGGTCGTATACGCCTAAGAGATACAGCAGGTACGATACGCTGATGCCTGGCAGAATGAGGGCGATAGAGGCGACGAAGCCCGTCACGATCCACAGAATGAGGAAGAACAGGCCGCCGTCGGTCTGGGCGTGCAGCCCGTCTATAGGCGCGGCGGCAAACAAGGCGACGATGACCACGCCTAAGAGGATATACAGGACGGCCTTGGCCGACAGGCTGGAAATATTTCCCTGACGGAAGGTAATGGGGACGCTGCCGGCTACGGCGCCCAGGAAGAAGTATGATGTGGGAATAGGATACGTTTCCATGAAGTGGAGCAGCGGTTTGGCGAAGGCGATGATGCCGAGGCCGCCGCCGGCGGAGAAGGCGCACAGGAAGATGAAGGAGGCCTTATCGAGCCGCGTCAGGGCGCTGACGGCGTGAATGAGCTTGTCGTATATGCCTAATACGATGGCCATGGAGCCGCCGCTGACGCCGGGGACGAGCATCGTGCCGCCGACGATTAAACCTTTGAGAAACGTAACTATAGGAGAGTGCTTCATAATCAATATCGTGTCCTTTCTGTAAAGAGGGCGTATGTCGGTGTGTGAAGTACAGTCTTATTCCAGCATCATGCTGTGGGCGTAGCCCGTCGCGCCGTCGTATTCGCCGCCGAGGATTTTTACGAGGACGAAGCCTTTTTCATCGGCCGGGCTCAGTGATTTTACGCGCGTTGGATTCATAAAGACGATGACCTCGTCGGAGCGCACCATCTGGCGAATCAGCTCGACGTCGTGGTTTTGAAAGGCGTCGAGAAATTCTGGAATAGTCCTGGCGTCGCAGACGATGTAGGTGCCGCGGAGCATCAGGTACTCTTTATTCGTCTCGATGGCTGGAAAGGAGGGCTTTTGCTCCGGCGGCACGGCCTTGACTGACGAGTACTGCGAAAAGTCGACGTGAGTCTTGGCGTTTTCCTGCAGCGAGTATAGATAGTAGCCAGCCAGAATCAGGCACAGCAGGACGAAGGGCAGGAAGAGGCGCTGCATATAGTGAGCGGCCTGTTCTAGTGTTTTGTGCGCATCAGCCTTTCGCTGCGTTTCTTCCTCCGTCGGTTCGTGGAGCGCGCCGGCCATGACGGCCGACAGGGGCAGCCCGTAGTTGCCGATGGGATACAGATTTTCCATCCAGTTCATGCCGCATGCGCAGGCCATGGCCCGGCTGAGGGAATTGTCCAGGTCTACAGAAATGTTCATGTAATGCATAATCGATAAAAAAGAAAAGTTTTCCAAGTCGGCAATATAGGCCGCGGCGAGAAATTTCAGGTCGCGGACGTAGGCGTCTTCCATGGAAAAGGGCTTGCCGCTGGCTTCGTAGCTGGCCTTGATGGCCAGGAAGAGCTGTTCTGACGAATACGCCGAAAGGACGGCGTTTTTCAGCAATATCTTGATTTCACCGTCCCAGACGTCGGCGAAGGGCTGGCAGTCGGCGACCATGTCGGCCGTGATTTTGCGGCACGTAAACTCGTCCGTCGGCGGCTTGATCAAGAAGGTGAGACCGTGGACGCTGCCGTCGCTGATCCATGCCAGGGACAGGCGGCAAATGCTGTTTAAGTTGTCGTTGGCCAAATCGGCCGTCACGGCGATGGGCCGGTTCGGATGCTTTCGGGACAGCGATTCGAGCGTTTTCTGCATTTGTTCGTCAGACATGGGAACCCTTCCTTTCGTCTGTATTTCCAAGGGAGCAGGCCGATAGGAAAAACGAGGTGCCATGGAACGGGATGGGCCGTTCCATTGTACTTCGCCGTATTAGCGGTAATTCTTGTGATACGGATGGGACGAGCGGGCCGGACGGTACGACGTCTGCGACTTGAGGCGGAAGTAATTGTGCTTTACCGTCTTGTTCTTGTCGTCCGTAATGGTGTTTACGTCGAACAGCTTCAGTGATTCGATAAAGGGGACGAATTTCTTGTAGCCGAAGTTGCGCACGTCGAAGTCGGAGAACTGCTTGCTCAGCAAATTCCCCAGGGTGCCGGAAAAAATCCAGCCGTTGTCGTCGGAGTTTTCTTCGGTCAGCTTGATGAGAGCCTGCTTGATGGTCAGGAAATCCTTGCCCGGCGTTTTTTCGTGAGCCGGTACGTAAGGCTGGGCCGCTACGGCTGTATCCGGCGTTGAAACAGGCTTAGCTTCTTCGCTTTCGTTTTCTTCCGCTTCTTCCAGCAGGACGTCTAAATACAGAAACTTGTTGCACGCCGAGATGAAGGAGCGGGGCGTCTTGCTTTCGCCCATGCCGAGAACGTATTTCTGCGATTCGCGCAGGCGCGATGCCAGGCGGGTAAAGTCGCTGTCCGACGATACGATGCAGAAGCCGTCGAGATGGCTCTGATACAGCAGGTCCATCGTGTCGATGATGAGGGCCGAATCGGACGAATTCTTGCGCGTCGTGTTGCTGTACTGCTGCACGGGCTGGATAGCGTTGTCCAGAATGGTGCTGCGCCACGAGGCCATCTGCGGCGTCGTCCAGTTTCCGTAAATGCGCTTGTATATGACGTCGCCTAAGTTGTTGGCTTCCGATAAGATAACGTCGATGTATTTATTGGAAATATTTTCCGCGTCGATGAGGACGGCTAATTTCATTTCATGATCCATAAGTGTGATTCCTCCTGCCTGCTATTGTATCATTTAGGCAGGGAAAATAAAAGATACTGTGTTATGCCGATTACAGCAGGGCCTGCAGGCGTGCCGTCACGGCGGCTGGGTCTGGCTCGGCGCTCAGGTCGGCAATGGGCTGGGCCCCGACGTAGAGCATCTGTCCCTGTGTATGGACGGAGGCCGTCGGCCGCTTGTTCTGGTGGTAGACGGCGGCCAGGTTGCCGGCAACCAGGTAAGCCTGCTCCCGGCCGCTCATAGAGGCCGTATCGGCCGGGGCGAACCATTCTTTGCCGCGGATGGAAATCATGCCCGTTTCGGCGTCGACCTTGACGACGTTGTTGCTCCATTTCGTCAGGGTCTTGCTGTACGTGTCGCGGCGGCTGACGTTGGTCGGATGGTCGTTGAACAGCTCCATGACGCCGCTCGTCTTGACGGAGCCGCCCTTTTCCAGCATGCGCTGCCATAAGGCGGCTCCTGCGCCGGGATTGTAGCCTGCGCCGACGGCGTATTCGAAGGCCAGCTTGTCCGCTTCCTTTTCCATGGGCTTAGTGACCAGGTTAGCCGTGCCGATTTGTGACAAGATAGCCGAACCGAGCTGGGCTGCGCTGCCGTTGGCTCCGGCCAGCGATGCCAGCAAATCGAGGGGCATGGATTTCTTGACGCCCTCGATGGGATGGTTTTCCTGGCCGTGACCCATTTCGTGAGCCAAGACGAAGGCGACTTCGTTTTCATTGTAGTTCAGGGGCTCGAAGAGGCCGATGTTGACGCTCATGTTGTGGCCGATGGTACAGAAGGCGTTGAAGGACGTGTCGTTGTTGACGAAATAATTGTACGGCTTATCCAGGATGGACGGGTCGATGGCCGCGACGGAGCGGGACAGGTTTTCCATGACGCGGGCCGTCATGGCGTTGGCCTGGGGATCGTAATTGACGCCGTACTGGGCCTTGACCTGCTCCATGAATTCGTCGCGCCCTTCGTTGTCCAGGTAGCTGAGCTGCTTGTTCAGGCTGGCGTACTGGACGCCGGCTCCGATGAGGGTGCCGATGGTTCCGAGGTTGATGGCCTGAACCGGCACGGCCGGTGCGGCGACTGTGCTGAGGGTGATGCAGATGGCGGCGCGTATGGCCGCTCGTTTCCATGATAATGCGGACATGAGAGGTATCTCCTTTCTCCTGCGCAGGCAGGGCGGCAGAGGCGGTATCGGCGAAGCAGATACCGTGACTATACATCGTGCATATACATGTAGTATACCATGCCATAGGCGCGCGGCGATAGCGGCGCGCTTATGGCAGCGTATTGACAATGAGACGAAAGTCTTTTACTATGAAACGCATAACAAAGGGAAAAGAAGGGATGGACTATGACTATACGACTTGACGGCAAGACGGCGCCGTTTTTTATTATCGCCGCCGGCATCTGCTGGGGCGTCATCGGGATTTTTTCCCGTCAGCTGGCGGCGCTGGGATTTTCGCCGGTCCAGATTGCCTTCGGCCGCTCCTTTGTGACGGCAGTGGTCATGGTGCTGTTCATGGCCAGCACGAGGGCGTCGGAGCTGGCCATTGCCAAACGGGATATATGGATGTTCCTGGGGACGGGCCTGTGCAGCATCGTCTTTTTCAACATCTGCTATTTCACGGCGATTCAGCTGACGACCTTGTCCATGGCGGCCATTTTGCTGTACACCGCGCCGAGCATCGTCATGGTCCTGTCGGTCCTGTTGTTTAAAGAAGCCTTCACGCCGGTGAAAGCCCTGTGCCTGGTCCTGGCCTTTGCCGGCTGCGTCTTGGTCAGCGGGCTGGGCGTAGGGAAAGTCAACGTTCCCGGCGTCCTGGCTGGGCTGGGGGCCGGCTTCGGCTACGCCCTGTATTCGATTTTTGCCCGCTACGCCTTGGCGAAGTACACGCCCTTTGCCGTGACGACATGGACCTTTGTCGTCGCTGCGGCCGGGCTTATCGGCTTCAGCCATGCCGGACAGATTGCCGCTGTCGTCCTGGCAGTGCCCGAAGCGGCGGCCCTGTTCGTCCTGCTGGGCGTCGTGTCGACGGCCCTGCCCTTCGGCCTGTATACGCTGGGGCTCAACAAGATGGAAGCGGGGAAAGCGTCCATTCTGGCATCTGTAGAACCGCTGACGTCGACCCTCGTCGGCGTCGCCGTATTTCACGAACCTCTTACGGCAGCCGGTCTCGGCGGTATCGCCTGTATTTTGGGAGCCGTCGTGCTGCTGAACTGCAGATCCTAATCAGCGGACGAATTCTAAGCGGAATCGCCGTCCCGGCGTGATGTATTTCAGTAAAAATCGTTCTTCCGGCAGGATTTGGGCGGCGATCATCGTCTTGTCGTCGTCTTCGGCGTCGGCCGTCATAATCGCCATTTCTCCCCGGTACCGCAAGTACATATCCGTGTCGATGGTTACGTCACCGCGCCGCAGGCCGCGGCGGGGGCAAGCCTCGTCTCTTACAATGGAGCTGCTCGCGTGAGAGCGGCTTTCCTGCGTCCGTATCATATCGCGGGACGGGTCCAGGCGGGACGTAAAGGTATAGGACAGGAAATCGCGGATCCAGGGCTCGCGGCTGCAGAGGCGGGCCTTTAAGACGACGACGTCCTTTTCTTCGCGGCCCGCTGCGGCGAGGGCTTCCAGCTCTGCGTCGGACGGCTGGGCATCGCCGATGAAGACCGACTGGACGCCTAAGGCGGCCAGGTGCCGGGCCGTCAGGCTGACGTCGAGGCGGCGATGGTCTTCCAGCGTCGGCAGCCCTTCAAACAAAGGCCCGCGCCGGCCGTGCTGGCTGGGAATGAAGGCTCCGACGGACAGGCCATCCTGCTGCAGCCGCGCCGTCTGGGCGGTAAAAAAGGCTTCGCTCAGTCCCGTATGGGGCCGGGGATAGAAGTTGTGCAGGCAGTCGATGCGGGAAAACTCCGCGCCGGCGTCGCGCAGGGCGTCTATGTACTCGGGCTGCACCGTCGAGGCGTTGAGCTGGACGGGCATGACGCGGCTGAACAAGGCCGTCTTTCGCACGTCGAAGCCGTAGTCCAGGCGGGCTGTCGTGATGCCCAGTTCCACCAGCTGCTGCGGCTGAAGGCTGTCGGCGCCGAGGATGGCCGCCGTTTGGGGCGATACGTCGGCGACGACGTCTAGGCCGCGCCGCCGTGCCGTCTGCAGCAGGGCGCGCAGTTCCCTGCGCAGCGCCGCAGTGTCTGCTTCGGGAATATGCAGGGACGTAAACACGCGGCTTATGCCTGCGTCTGCGGCCTTTTCCAATAATTTCATATGTTCTTCTGCCGCGCCGTGCAGGCCCGGGTACAGGGAGATTCCCGTTTTCATGATGTCGTTCCTCCTTATGGCTCGGGGTCGTCGAAGCCGAGAATCCAGGCGGCGAGGAAGCCGGCGGCGTAGGATACGGCCAGGCCGAGCAGGTAGATGGGAATATTATCGGTGCTGGCCGCCAGGGGCAGGCCGGAAATTCCTAAGGCGGCCGAGCCGACCATGTAGTAGGCCTGGACGGCACCGCCGCAGGCTCCGCCGATGCAGGCGCCGATAAAGGGCTTGCCTAAGGGCAGGGTGACGCCGTAGATGAGGGGCTCGCCGACGCCCATGATGCCGACGGGAAGGGCGGTGGCGATGGTTTTGCGCAGCCCTTTGTTTTTCGTTTTGACGTATACGGCTAAGGCTGCCCCGACCTGACCGCCGCCGGCCATAGCCAGGACGGGCAGGAGAATCGTCACGCCGTAGCGGGACAGCAGCTCGGCGTGAATCGGCGTAAGGCCCTGGTGTACGCCGGCCATGACCATGGGCAGGAAGGCTCCGCCTAACAGGAATCCCGTGACGGCTCCGCCGGAACGGATAGATTCCGTTGCCGCCGCGCCGATGGCCTCCGATATGAAGCCGCCGACGGGCTGGCAGATGCAGAGGGCCGCGAAGGTGGAAACGAGGACCGTAATGAGGGGCGTCGCAAAGAGGTCGAACATGTCCGGAATATGGCGATGGAGCTTTTTTTCCAGCCAGGCGGCGAACAGCGACACGAGGAGGACGGCGACGACGCCGCCCCGGCCGGGCGCGAAGGCGATGCCGTCTGCTGAAATCGACGCCAGAGACGGATGGCTCATGACGGCGGCCAGCACGCCGCCGAGCATGGGCGAACCGCCGAAGGTCTTTACGGCGTTGATGCCGACGAATATATTCAGGCCGAAGAAAGCGGCGCTGCCGGCGACGGCCAGCATTTGCGCAATAGGCGACGCCGCCCACGACGGTTCTATTTTCAAGGCGACGTTCAGCAGTCCCGTAATGAGGCCGCAGGCGATGAAGGCCGGAATGATGGGGACGAAAATGGCGGAAATTTTCTTTAAGGCCAGCTTAGCCGGCGTGGCGTTCTTTTTTTGTATGGCGTCGTGGAGCTCTTTCCCGTCGCCGACCGACGCGGCCTGGGCAAGGGAGGAAATCGTGCCGCCGTCGGACTTGGGCGTCGCGCTGTCTTTTTCCAGAAGGGCTTTAAACTCCTTCGTCACCTTGGTGGCCTTGCCGGGGCCCAGGACGATCTGCCATTCGTCGCCGGACTTGTTGACGCCTAAGACGCCGGGAATTTTTTTGATTTCCTCGGCAGGGATGCCGCCGTCCTTGACGTGAAGGCGCAGGCGGGTCATGCAGTTGTAGGCGTGGACGATGCGCTCGGCCGGCCCGACGGCGGCCAGCAGCTGTTCCGCTAATTCTTTATCGGTCATGAGGCGTCTCCTTGCATACCCGGTCTATGTATCCGCCGTGCGCGGCAAGCCGCTGCTGCGCTTCGGCGGCGGACACGCCGAGGCGCAGCATGACGATGGCCGTTTTAGCCTGCCCGCGGCATTGAAGCAAGGCCTGTTCGGCGTCCCTTCGTCCGCATTGGGCCGCCGTCATGACGATGCGGCAGGCTCGTTCTTTCAGCTTTTCATTAGAGGCCTTTACGTCGACCATGAGGTTGCCGTATACCTTGCCGAGCCGTATCATGGCCCCTGTAGACAGCATGTTGAGGATCATCTTCTGCGCCGTGCCGGCTTTCATGCGCGTCGAGCCGGTGATGACCTCCGGGCCGACGAGGGCGCATAAGTCGATTTGTGCATACTGGGCGATAGGGGCCTGAGGCGAGCAGTTGATGGAAATCGTCGCTGCGCCGACGGAAGCGGCGTACTGAAGTCCGCCGAGGACGTAGGGCGTCCGTCCCGACGCGCTGAGGCCGACGACGACGTCTTTTGCCGTCACGGCCTTGGCTGCCAGGTCGGCCCGTCCCATGTCCTGTGAGTCTTCGGCACCTTCCTTGGCCCGGAAGATGGCTTCGTACCCGCCGGCGATGAGGCCCTGGACCATGTCGGGGTCCGTGCTGTACGTCGGCGGACATTCGACGGCGTCGAGTATGCCCAGCCGTCCCGACGTACCCGAACCGATGTAAAATAACCGCCCTCCTTGCCGCAGCCGGCCGGCAATCAAGTCGACGGCGTCGGCAATGGCCGGGGCGATAGCGCCGACGGCGAGGGCAGCCTTTGTATCTTCTTCGTTGATAAGGCGTATCATATCCAGCGTAGACAGCCGGTCTATATGCCGCGTCTGTTCGTTGCGCTGTTCTGTTGCGATAGCGTGGAGATCAATCATATGCAGAGGTCCTTTCTTTACTTATACCTTCCATTATAGAAAGGATGGCATAGACGCGCAAGCCTTACTTTTTCTAAACTATTTCTAACTATTTTGTAAAAAATACGGGGCTTTTATTGACAAGGCGAAAGGGAACCCCTATAATGGCTTTAATTTCATAGTACGTGCGGCAAAGGCGCTGTTGAATCTGCATTCAACGGCGCTTTTTTGCGCGGCTGGAGGGAAAACGGAGCCGCGCGGCGCGTAGTGTGAAAGAATCTGAACGGCAGAGGGGGAACTACTGATGAACGACGCCGATATGATTAAAACATATATGAAAACATACGAAGGACAGATTCGCCAGTGGCGGCGGCAGTTTCACGAATATCCGGAAACGAGCTTTCAGGAACGGCGGACGACGCTGCGAATCGTCAATATCCTGGAAGACATGGGCATTCCGTGCGAAGTGAATCCGGAGCAGCATACGGGCGTAGTCGCCAAGATTGAAGGGGATCATCCGGGAAAAGCTGTGGCCCTGCGGGCCGACATAGACGCCCTGCCCGTACAGGAAGCAAACGACGTGCCCTTCAAATCGCGCTGCAGCGGCTGTATGCACGCCTGCGGCCACGACGGCCATATCGCCGTGTTATTAGGGGCGGCGCGTATGCTGGTCAACATGAAGGACCGGCTGTACGGCACGGTGTATTTGATTTTTCAGCCCGGCGAAGAAACGGGGCGCGGCGCGCCGTATATGATACGCTTTGGAAACTGGTATGAAGAAATTGGCTCCATTTTCGGCGGCCATCTTTGGATCGACGTGCCGTCGGGGAAGGTGTCCGTCGAAAAAGGTGAACGGATGGCGGCGGCCGATGAATTCACCATTCTCGTACACGGCCTGGCAGGCCACGGCTCGCAGCCTCAGCAGACCGTGGACGCTACGGTCGTCGCATCGGCTATCGTCCTGAATTTGCAGAGCGTCGTGTCGCGTCATGTCAGCCCGCTGGATTCGGTCGTCCTGACGATCGGGACCATGAAGAGCGGCACGCGGTTCAATATCATTTCCGGCGAAGCGGAGCTGTGCGGCACGACGCGGTATTTCAAGAAAGAAATGGCGGAGGACATCAAGACGACGATGGAACGGATTGTTCAGAACACGGCGGCGGCTTACGGCGCCTCGGCAGAACTGCAGTACCGGGTCATGGTACCGCCCGTCGTCAACGAGGAAGGCTGCTCGGCCATTGCGGAAGACGCCGTCAGAAAGATTTTGGGCGGCGACTCCGTGACGACGCTGGAAAAGACGACAGGCGGCGAAGACTTCGCCTACTATCTGGAGAAGAAGCCCGGGTGCTTCGCCCTGATCGGCATTTATAATCCCGACGTCGGCGCCGTGCATTCCCATCACAGCGATACCTTTACGCTTGACGAATCGGCGCTGCCGGGAGCGGCCGGCATCTACGCCATGTACGCCGTAGACTGGCTGCGGCTCCATTCATAAAAGCCGCGCCGCAGAGTGTTTGGCAGCGAAAAGGGGGAACATGCTATGAAATGCCTATTGACGGTGATTCCGTTTATTTGGATTATTGCGGCCCTGCCGTTTGTGAATACCTTTCACCCGCAGATTGCCGGGCTGCCCTTCCTGGCCTTTTGGATTCAGGCCGGCGTCATCGTAACGGTGGCTTGTATCCATACGCTGTGGGTGCTGGATAAAAAAGACCGGATGCGGTCTAAAAAGGAGATGTAATATGACGCTGCATTTGGAATATATGTATCAGGACCCGCCTTGCCGTCCCGGAGAAATACCGCCGGCTTTGGAAGGGCTGAGTATTCTCAGCGGCGGCGGGGACGCCCATATATACGGGACGGTGATGACACCGGGAAGGCCGCCGGGGGAACGGCGTCCCTGCGTGATCCTCCTGCACGGGTATCCGGGGTATACGTCGCTGTTCGATATCGGCCAGGGGCTGCGCCGGATGGGTGCCGTTGCCGTAAGCATATCGTATCGCGGCTGCTGGGGAAGCGAAGGCCAGTATACCTTGTCGGGCATCATCGAAGACGCCGTGGCTGCGGCGGAATGGGCACGGACAACGGAAACGGCTTCTGCATACGGTATTGATACGGGCAAGATGTTCTTTATCGGCCACAGCATGGGCGGATTTGCCGCCGTGAACGCCATGCGGCGTCTGCCGTGGATTTGCGGAGCCGCCGTCATGGCTCCTTACGATTTTCCGTCGTTGTTTGAAAAGGGCGACGAAGAATCGCTGAAGGAGCTGCTGATTCAGGGAACCGACGTCCTGCGCCTGTCCAGTATGAAGGACTTATATGAAGACGCCCAGTATTGTCTTCACGCCGAGTTCGGCCTTCGCCATGCCGCCGAAGACCTCAACGACAGGAACCTGTACTTCATCGGCGCGGCGAAAGACGACGTCGCGCCGGCGGCAGACATGATCGGGCCGCTGTGGCGGCAGCTGCAGCTCCATGAAACGGCGGCTGTGCAGCAGTTCGATATGCTGGAGGCCGACCATGCTTTTGATGAAACACGTCTGACTGTCGGCGCGATGCTCGGCCAGTGGATGCAGGCCGTGCTCGATAAGGCGACGTCGTAAAGTATATTTGTTCGCGAGGGGGAATGTATTATGGAGGCAATGAGCGCACTGGTTATTTTATTTGTCTTCATCATCGGGATCGCCGTGCTGGGCGCAATTCCCGGATTGAAAGATAAGCACATGAACGCCGAGAACTGGGCCGTCGGGGGACGGAATTTCGGACGCTGGCTGAACTGGTTTATCATGGCAGGCGAGGTGTATACGGCCTTTGCTTTTTTGGGGGCCAGCGGCTGGGCCTACGCCAAGGGCGGCCCGACCTTCTATATCCTGGGCTACGGGGCGCTGGCCTACGTCGTCGGCTATCATATTCTGCCGAGGGTCTGCCAGTACGGCCATCGCCATCAGCTCGTCACGCAGGGCGACTTGGTCGAATACCTGTACGACAGCCGGCCTTTAGGTATTTTAGTATCCTGCATCGGCGTCGCCTTTCTGCTTCCGTATTTGCAGCTGCAGCTGACGGCGCTGGGCCTTATCGTAGAGGTCACGTCCCTGGGCGCGATTCCGCGGGTATACGCCATGGTCATCGCCTTCGTCATGGTCGCTTTGTTTGTATTTTTGAGCGGCTTGAAAGGCGTCGCGTCGACGGCTGTCGTCAAGGACGTCATGATGATGGGCTCCATGTTGTTCTTCGGCTTATATCTGCCGTACCATTACTGCGGCGGCATCGGCGAAATGTTTGCCCAGGTCGAAGCGATGAAGCCGGGGTTTATGATGTTTCCCGGAGGCACAGGCAATCTGGATATCATCTGGGCTATGACGACCCTCGTCGTCATGGCGGCGGGGTTTTACATGTGGCCGCATTTTTCGACGAACACCTTCAGCGCCAAGGATCCCGATGTGCCGCGGCATAACGCCGTATGGCTGCCCGTGTGCCACCTGTTTCTCATCTTCCCGATGATCGTCGGCTTTACGGCCGTCCTGGTATATGCGGACAATCCGATTCCCGTCGCCGACATGGCCTTCTTATACATGGTCAAGGATTCCTTCCCCGTATGGGTGCTGGGAATTATCGGAGGGGCCGGCGCCCTGGCCTGCATGATTCCTGCGGCCGACCTGCTGCTGTCCACGTCCCTTCTCATTTCCCGCAATATATACATTAAAGGGCTGCGCCGCGGCGACGAAGGGATTTCGCCGGAGCACATGAAGCGGACGGCGCGATACTTGATTCTCATTTTGACGGCGGCGGCGCTGTATCTGTCTATTTTCCACTCCAATCTGCTCGTCAACCTGCTGCTGACAGGGTATTCCGGCGTCACCCAGTTTTTCCCGCTGCTGGTTTTGGGGATGTTTTGGAAGCAGGCCAGTAAGAAAGCCGCCCTTTGCGGACTGGTCGTCGGCGAAGTACTCGTGTTCTATCTCATGCTGAATCAGATGGACCCGCTGCCGGTGCTGGGCGGACACTTTAACGCCGGGTTTATCGCCTTAGCGGCGAACTTCGTCGTATTTGTTCTCGTCAGCGCCGTGACGAAAAACGGCAAGACGCGGTTAGTTTAATATTTTGTATTTTGCTTGCTGTATCATTGGAGGGACACCTATGCGGAAAGAACATGATTTTTTAGGGACGATGAACGTACCGGATGACGTATACTACGGCGTGCAGACGATGCGGGCCGTTAAGAATTTTCACATTACGGGCGAACGGCTGGATCCGGACTTTATTAAGGCGATGGCGACTGTGAAAAAAGCGGCGGCATTGGCGAATATGGAAACGGGGCGGCTGAATGCTATCGTCGGGAAGGCGCTTACGCGCGCAGCCGATGAAATTATAGAAGGACGGTGGCTCGATCAATTTCCTGTCGATCCGATTCAGGGCGGCGCCGGCACATCTATCAACATGAATATGAACGAAGTCCTTTGCAATCGGGCTCTGGAAATCTTAGGCAAGCCGAAGGGACGATACGACATCATCTCGCCGAACAACCATGCCAATATGGCCCAGTCGACGAACGACGTATTTCCGACGAGCATCAAAGTATGTCTTGCCGCAAAAGGGAAGGCCTTGGCCAGTACGCTGCGGACGCTGGAATTTTGGCTGGATGAAAAGGCCGATGAATTTAGAAACGTATTGAAAATGGGCCGCACGCATTTGCAAGACGCCGTGCCGATTACGTTAGGACAAGAAATGGCCGCCTATGCGTCCGCCGTTCGCCGCGCCCGCAGGCGAATCGAAACGTCTCTGGACGACGTGCATGTCGTCAATATGGGCGGCACCGCTGTCGGCACAGGGCTGAACGCCGAACCGGAATACAGCAAGCTGGCCGCGGCGAAGTTGTCGGAGCTGACGGGGGAAATGTTCGTTACGGCCCGCAATATGGTCGATGCCACGAATAATACAGATGTATTTGCCGACGTATCGGGAAGCATGAAATCGGCGGCGCTGGTACTGATTAAAATGGCAAACGACATACGCCTTATGGCGTCCGGACCGAGATGCGGCCTTCATGAATTGAACGTGCCGCCCCGTCAGCCCGGGTCGTCTATTATGCCGGGCAAGGTGAATCCCGTTATCGCCGAAGTGCTGGATCAGACCTGCTATCAGGTTATTGGCAACGATATGGCGATTACGCTCGGCGTTGAAAACGGCCAGTTTGAATTGAACGTCATGGAGCCGGTCATGGCTTTTAATCTCTTTCATTCTATGGACTATTTGACGAATGCTGTACAGACCTTTGTAGATTACCTTCTGAAGGACTTGCAGGCGAATACGGACGGCTGCCGGCATTGGGTGGACCGCAGCGTAGGCGTGATTACGGCGCTGCTGCCGCATATCGGTTACGAAGAAGCTGCAATGCTGGCTAAAGAAGCGTACAGCACGGGACGGCCCGTCCGGGACATCATTTTGGCTCACGGCACCTTGACGAAAGAACAGCTCGACGTCATTCTTTCGCCGCAAGAAATGACGAAGCCGGGAATTGCGGGAGAAACGTTCCTCCATCGTCAGGACGGCCGGAAATTAGCTTCGAATTAACCGCTGTACATCACGCCGCCTCTGCGCTTTTCGATGCCGAGGCGGCGTTTTTTGTGTGCAAGGAGCCGGTCATTGTTTAATCTCCACTTTATTTTTTTATAGATTCATGCTATCATACATAGCGTATAGTATTATTGTGCGCCCATAGCTCAGTTGGATAGAGCAGCAGTTTCCTAAACTGCGTGTCGGATGTTCGAGTCATCTTGGGCGCACCATTTTTTTATGTAGGAGCCAGTCCGGACAGTCTTTTGGTATCGGCGTCGTGAAATGCGGCGATAGGAAGGCGTTCGGAGCAGACGAAATGAATAGAAACAAATAGATGAATAGGTTAAGGCTAAGCAGCTCGCCAGAGCCGCGCGGCCATAGGAGGAACAGATCATGTCAGCATTGATACAGCAAATTACGACGGCGAACGAAGCCTTTGTCAAGGAAGCCCTGGCCCAGGGCGGTTTGGACGAAGTCAGCAAATACCCGAACCGCAATCTGGCCGTCCTGACCTGCATGGATACGCGTCTTCTCGACTTTCTCGAGCCGGCCATGGGGCTGCGCCGCGGCGAAGCGAAGATCATCAAGGTCGCCGGCAACACGGCCTTCGACGACTTTGACAGCGTAATCGGCAGCCTGATGGTAGCCGTGTACGAGCTTCACGTCCACGATATCGTCGTCATGGGACACGACGACTGCGGCATGCTCAACACGACGTCGGACAGCCTGAGCCGGAAAATGGCCGAAGCCGGCATCGAAAGCGCCGTCATCGAAGCCGTGCGGCCGAAGCTGCAGCAATGGGCCGACCCGATCGGCGACGTCGATACGTCTGTAAAGGAAACGGTACGGCGGCTGCGCAGCAACCCCTATTTGCCGAAGGATATCGCTGTCTATGGCATGGTCATCCATCCGCACAGCGGGGAAATCCGCGTAGTAGACGATAATTCCAATGTCTGATGAGGAGGCGCTATTACTATGAATATCATTGGAGAACGCATGGCGGAACATGAAGCCGTATTTCAGGCGACAAAGGCCTTAGCTCCGTCCATTGCCGAAGCCGGCGATATAATCAAGACGGCCTTGCAGACGGGACATAAAATTTTGTTCTGCGGCAACGGCGGCAGCGCCGCAGATTCACAGCACTTAGCGGCGGAAATCGTCGGCCGATTCCAGAAGGAACGGCGGGCCTTTCCGGCGATTGCCCTGACCGTCGATACGTCTGTCCTGACGGCCGTGGCCAACGATTACGGCTATGAAACCGTATTCAGCCGCCAGGTCCAGGCCTTGGGGAACGAAGGCGACGTCCTCGTCGGCATTTCGACGTCCGGCAACAGCGGCAACGTCCTGGCGGCCATTGCCGAAGCGCGGGCCAAAGGCATGAAGGTCATCGGCATGACGGCTATCGGCGGCGGCAAGATGAAGGAGCTGTGCGACGTCATCCTGGCCGTTCCGGCAAAGACGACGGCCCGGGCCCAGGAAATGCACATCATGATCGGCCATATCCTCTGTGAAATTGCCGAAGAAGACATGTAACCTGTATAAGAACGGAAAAACGCTGCTGCCTGAACTACGGGCGCGCAGCGTTTTTTTTGAAATGATATGGGGCTTGTATTACGTCTGGCCCGGCGCGAGGACTTACGGCGATACGAGGGCGCGGAACTCCGCGTCATTGCGGATGGAGTCAAAGTGGGATTGCGTGCGGGCCGCTTCCAAGACGTTTTCTTTGTCCAAGGCGGCGGCCTTTTTCAAATAGACTACGGCGTTTTTGGCGTCGCCCTTATCGCCGTATATGGTCGCTATGCCGTAATAGCTCCACGTATTGTTCGGGTCAGCTGCCAATACCTTTTGAAAATAGGATATGGATTTGTCGTACTGGCCGTCGATTTTATACGCTAGGGCCAGGTCGTAAAAGGCCGGGACGTAATCGGGCTGCAGGGCCAAAGCCTTTTGAATGGACGCGATGCCGTCGGCGACATCCTGACGGCTCCCCGTCTCGTTGCCGCGCATGGCTAAAGCGACGCCCTTTCCCGATAAGGCCTGGTAATTGCGGCCGTCGGTCTGTATGGCCTTGTCGTAGGCGGCGATGGCCGCGTCGTATTCGAACCGGCTGTAGGCGGCCAGTCCTTCCTGGCAAAATCGTTCTGATTCAGCGCTGATAGGCGGCGCGGTTTTCGTCTCGGACTGCTGTTGCTGGGGCATGTTTGGCTGCCCTTCGTCTTGGGATGAGCTGCACCCCGAGGCGGCGAGGGCGAGGATGGATGCTAAGACGACGAGGCATATCTTGTATTTCATGGCGAGGGCTCCTTTTTCAGATAGTATTTCTTTTCCCTATTATACTAAAATTTGCTATAATTAGAATACGTTGATTACCGGTGCTGCACCGCGCCGATGAGGCAGGAATGGCTGTCTTTCGGCGGATAGGAGTCGTGTCATGATAAAAAAATGGGATATTATCCTCATAGCGGCGCTGCTGGCGGCTTCCTTCATTCCCGAGGGAGTATTCCTGCTCGGCGGCAATTCGGCAGACAAGGGCGGGACGTACGCCGTCATACAGGTCGATGGAAAAGAATATAAAACGGTACCGCTGTCAGATCATCACGGTACGGATACGTTTACGATCCGTACCGAGTCGGGCTATAATACGGTCGTCGTGAGAGATCAGGAAATCGGCATCGTCGAGGCGGACTGCCCCGATAAAATCTGCATTGGAGAAGGCTTTATTTCCCAGCCCGGTGCGACGACGGTCTGTCTGCCTCACAAAGTCCTCGTAGAAGTGCGCTCGTCCCATGGCGGCGAGCCCGATGTTATTCCCGCCCGGTAGAGGTGTCACATGAACAAAACCTTTCGCATCATCATATTGAGCCTGTTTGTCGCCCAGTCCCTCGTCTTATATATCGTCGAGGGCATGCTGCCCGTGCCGTTCATTGCGCCGGGCGCTAAGCTGGGCCTTGCCAATCTCATTACGGTCATCGCCTTGTACGCCCTGCCGAAAAAGCGGGACGCCTGCCTGATTTTGCTGCTGCGCGTCGCCTTATCGACGGCCTTCGGCGGCGGCATCAACGCCTTTTTGTACAGCGCGGCCGGCGCGGCCTTTAGTCTGGTGAGCATGATTGCGCTGAAACGGGCGGGACGGTTCAGCTTGATCGGCGTCAGCGCAGCCGGCGGCGTGTTTCATAATCTGGGACAAGTCATCGTCGCTTCGTTGGTCGTGGAAAATATCAAAATCATGCTGTATTTGCCGGTGCTTTCCGTTGCCGGCGTCGGCACGGGGATTCTCATCGGCGTAACGGCCTCTTTTACGCTCGCTCACTTGCGGAAGCTTCCCGTATACAAGCGGATGCAGCAGCTAGTTTGACAATTACATATACAGCCTTTTGGGCGCAGACTCAGGGATGCAGATGGAGACCGTACTCTATTTGCATCCCTGTTTTTTATAGTTGACGAAAATTATTACAAAAACGTTTAATAAAGTTAAAAGATTCACAAATAATTAAATAGAATGCATGTTATACTTAAATGTTTACATTTTGATAAAAAAGTTGTATAGTATCATTATCGAAATGCAATGGGAAAATGAGAAAATTGCATAATATGGGAGGCGGATATGATGACATCGAATAGCGTACAAGAAGCGTTTGAACAGAAAAAAGATAAAATTGATGAAATCATGAGGAAGTATGAAGGGCAGGAAGGCTCGCTGATCGCCGTCCTGCAGGACGTGCAGGATTTATTTAATTATTTGCCCCGGCCGTCGCTGGTGTACATTGCCGAACGGCTTCACGTGCCGATTGCCGACGTGTACGGCGTCGTAACCTTTTATTCCCAGTTCCATTTGAACCCGCGGGGACGCAATATCATCTGCTGCTGTCAGGGGACGGCCTGCCACGTCCGCGGCGGCAAGCACATTCTGGCCGAGCTGGAAAAGCAGCTGGGCATCAAAGCCGGCAACACGACGGACGATCAGAAGTTTACGCTGGAAACCATTGCCTGCCTGGGCGCCTGCGGCATGTCTCCGGTCATGCAGATCAACGGCGAAACGTACGGCCGGCTGACGAGCGACGATATATCCCGTATTTTGGCCAGCTACGAATAAGATCGATTCATTTTACCGTGAAGGGAGTATACAGGAATGAAATCCATAACAGAATTAAACGCATTGCGCGAATCCCTGAAAGACTATATGAAAATACGGATGCCGGAAAAGAACGTTCCCGTAACGCCTGTCGACCGGACTCGTCCCGGCGTGCAGAAGCACATCCTGGTCTGCGGCGGTACGGCCTGCGTGGCTTCCAATTCCGTAAAGTTGCAGGAGGCCTTTCAGAAGGCTTTGGAAGACAACGGCTTGTCGGCGGCGGTTAAGCTGATTCAGACGGGCTGTCACGGCTTCTGCGAAAACGGCCCTATCGTGACGATATATCCGGAAAATACCTTTTATGTCCACGTAAAGGCCGGCGACGCCAAAGACATTGTAGAACAGCATATCATGAAGGGCGAAGTCGTAGAATCGCTGCTGTACATGGACCCCGTGACGGAAACGCGCGTTGAGACAAACGACGAAGTTCCCTTTTACAAGAAGCAGGTACGGCGCGTCCTGGCACGGTGCGGTCTCGTAGATCCGGAAAACATCAACGAATACATCGCCATGGACGGCTATCAGGGCCTGGCGAAAGCGCTGACCATGGAACCGCAGGCCGTCATCGACGAAGTTGTTGCCTCAGGCCTGCGCGGCCGCGGCGGCGCAGGCTTCCCTACGGGGAAAAAATGGCAGTTCTGCCGCAACGCGCCGGGCGATAAGAAATACATCATCTGCAACGCCGACGAAGGCGACCCGGGTGCGTTCATGGACCGCAGCGTTCTTGAAGGCGACCCCCACTCTGTATTGGAAGGTATGTGCATCGGCGGCTACGCTATCGGCGCCGACGAAGCGTATATCTACTGCCGCGCTGAATATCCCTTGGCTATTCACCGATTGGAAGTCGCGATCAAGCAGGCAGAAGAAATCGGCCTGCTCGGCAATAATATCTTAGGAAGCGGCTTTAATTTTAAGATTCATATCAAGAAAGGCGCCGGCGCCTTTGTCTGCGGCGAAGAAACGGCTCTCATCGCTTCCATTGAAGGCCGCCGCGGCACGCCGAGTCCCCGTCCGCCTTTCCCGGCCAACAGCGGCCTATGGGGCAAGCCGACGAACAACAACAACGTCGAAACGTGGGCCAACGTCGCTTCGATTATCCGCAACGGCGCGTCGTGGTTCAACTCCATCGGCACGAAGACGTCTCCTGGGACGAAGGTCTTCGCCCTGACCGGCAAAATCAACAACACGGGCCTGGCCGAAGTGCCCATGGGCATTACGATGCGGGAAATCATCTTTGAAATCGGCGGCGGCATTCCTCATGGCAAGGCCTTTAAAGCCGTGCAGATCGGCGGCCCCTCCGGCGGCTGTCTGCCTGAAGCCATGCTTGATACGCCTGTCGACTTTGATTCCTTGTCCGGCATCGGTGCAATGATGGGGTCCGGCGGCTTGGTCGTCATGGATGAAGCGACCTGTATGGTCGACGTGGCGAAATTCTTCGTAACCTTTACGCAGGCCGAATCGTGCGGCAAATGCGCTCCCTGCCGCGAAGGGACGAAGCGCATGCTGGAAATCCTCGTCCGCATTACAAAGGGCCAGGGGACGCGCCGCGATTTCGATCTCCTCCAGGATTTGGCCAATAATATTAAATTGTCTGCTCTTTGCGGCCTGGGCCAGACGGCTCCCAATCCCGTACTGAGCACTATTCACTACTTCGGCGACGAATACAAGGCCCATATTGAAAACAAGGAATGTCCTGCCGGCGTCTGTGCCGACCTGCTGCACTACGTCATTTCTGACGAATGCAAGGGCTGCGGCTTGTGCGCCCGCAACTGTCCGGTCCACGCGATTTCGGGCCAGCCGAAGGAAAAGCACGTTATCGACCCGCAGCGCTGCATCAAATGCGGAGTCTGCATGAGTAAATGTCCGTTCAAGGCTGTTAAAAAGGCGTAAGGAGAGTGTGTTATGGAATCGATTACTTTAACGATAAACGGCATGACCGTCACGGTTCCCAAAGGAATTACTATTTTGGAAGCGGCGCGGATGTCCGGTATATATATTCCTACTTTGTGTTATCATCCTGATTTAAAGCCTGAAGGCGCGTGCCGTCTCTGCATCTGCGAAGTCAGCGGCGCCAAAGGACTGGTCGCCAGCTGCTGTTATCCCGTAGCCGAAGGCATGGTCGTCAAGACGAATACGAGCAAGGTGCGGGCGGCCCGCCGTATGGTCATGGAGCTCCTGCTGGCAAATCATCCTCAGGACTGTCTGTCCTGCCAGAAGAACGGCGACTGCGAGCTTCAGAAGATGGCCGCCGACCTGGGCGTCCGCACGCGGCGCTTCGACGGCGGGGAAATGAAAGCCCATACGATAGACGATTCCAATCCCTGTCTCGTCCGCGATCAGGATAAATGTATCCTCTGCGGCCGCTGCATCCGCATGTGCCGCGACGTACAGAAGATGAACGTATACAGCTACGCCCGCCGCGGCTTTGACTCCATGGTCTCGACGGCCTTCGAGCAGGATTTGTCCAACGTAGCCTGCACCTACTGCGGCCAGTGCGCCAGTGTGTGCCCGACGGCGGCGATTCGCGAAAAGGACGATACGGAACGCGTATGGGACGCCATCCACGATCCCGACAAGGTCGTCGTATGCCAAATCGCGCCGGCTGTCCGCGTATCTCTCGGCGAAGAGCTGGGCATGGAACCGGGCAGTATCGTAACGGGCAAGATGGTATCGGCCCTGAAGAGCCTGGGATTTGACCGCGTATTCGATACGGACTTCAGCGCCGACCTCACGATTATGGAAGAAGGCCATGAGTTCCTGCAGCGGGTGCAGAACGGCGGCATCCTGCCGATGATTACGTCGTGCAGCCCCGGCTGGGTCAACATGTGCGAATTGAAATATCCCGATTTGCTGGATCATCTGTCGACGGCGAAATCGCCGCAGGGCATGTTCGGCTCCATCATCAAGACCTATTGGGCCGAAAAGGCCGGCGTCGATCCGGCGAATATCGTCAGCGTGTCCATCATGCCCTGCACAGCCAAGAAGGCCGAATGCCTGCGGCCGCAGCTGCGCGCGTCGGGCTATCAGGACGTCGATATTTCCATTACGACGCGCGAACTGGGCCGTATGCTCCGTGAAGACGGGCTCAGCTTTGAGTCCCTGCCGGACAGCGACTTCGACGATCCCTTGGTCGGCCTCGGCTCCAGCGCCGGCGTCATCTTCGGGACGAGCGGCGGCGTCATGGAAGCGGCCTTGCGCACCGTCGCCGATATCGTAGCCGGCGAAGAATTGAAGGACATCGAATATACGGCCGTCCGCGGCTTGTATCAGACGAAGGAAGCGACGGTATACGTAGCCGGCCATAAGGTCCGCATCGCCGTCTGCAATTCCCTGGGAGCGGCGCAGCAGATCATGGACCGCATCCGGGCCGGCAATGCCGAATATGATTTCATTGAAATCATGGCCTGTCCCGGCGGCTGCATCGGCGGCGGCGGCCAGCCCGTTCCGACGAGCATGGCTATCAAGAAAAAGAGAATGGAAGCGCTGTATCGCATCGACGACGCCAGCCGTCTCCGCAAATCTCACGACAATCCGCAGATTCAGGCGCTGTATCAAAACTGGCTGGGCGAGCCGCTGGGTGAAAAAGCCCACAAGCTGCTGCATACGACCTATTCCAGACAAGTGCGTTGAGAGAAGAAGGGGAGGGTTTCAATGGAAAAACGTACTGTTGCCGATATTATGGAAAAAAGCTTCGTCACGGCCACTCCGGACACGTCCGTCTTCGACCTCATCGACATGATGGTAGAGCATAACGTAGCCGTCATTCCCATCGTACGGGACGACGGCGCCCTGGCGGGCATCGTGACGGAAGCAGACCTGGTGTATAAAAAGGTCAAGCCCCATATGGCCCATTATTCCAGTTTGCTGGGAGAAAACGTCTATTACAACGGCATGAACGAGTATGAAAAGGGCTATCAGAAGAAGATGGCCTGCAATGCGAAGGAGCTCATGACGACGGATGTCGTCGTCGCATCGCCGAAGGCGACGGTCGAACAGATCGCCGGCATCATGGTATCGGAGCATCTCAAGCTGATTCCGGTCATCGACAACAACCGGCTCGTAGGTCTCGTGACGAGACGGCACATCCTGAACGAATTATATAAGGAATACAATGGATAACCTGTCCTGACGACGGCGCTCCTTCCGTCGGGATCGGACGATGAAGGGCTGTCTCGCCAGCGGCGGGGCGGCCCTTTTATCGCGCCGAAGGGCGAGGCGCAGCGGCGACGGAGCTCGCGCCGCCGGGCCCGATGGCATGCGGCAAAGGACCTGCTTTTTTCTATTGACAATGGAGCATTAATGTGATACATTGAAGTCATGAAAGACGTTATAGCGCACAAAATGCTTTGTACTTCAAAGAGGAGGCACATCCTATGCTTACGGAACGAATTCAAAGAGCAAAAAATGAATATGTAAATAACAAACCGGCTATTTCTTATGACCGGGCCAGAATCTGGACCGAGTCGTATAAAAAAACGGAAGGCCAGACGGAACCGATTCGCCGCGCCCAGGCGTTTAAAGACGTATGCGAACAACTCGTCGTCACGATTTTCCCCGGCGAGCTCATCGTCGGCGCCGTCGGCGAATTCCGCAAGTGCGGCATCCTGACGCCTGAATTTTCCTGGACCTGGGTAGATCGGGAAATGGATCATTTCTCCGATCGCGTGCAGGACCCCTATGAAATGACCGACGAACAGCGGGCCTTCGTTCGCCAGAATATCTTCCCTTACTGGAAGGGCAAATCGCTGGAAGAAGCCTTCTTGGCCCAGATTCCGGCGGAAACGGCGAAGGTAGCCGTCGACACGGGCATCATCGACATCGACTCCAAATGGCGTCAGTCCGTCGGCGAAATTACGCCGGACTACCAGGACGTCTTGTTTAAGAAAGGCTTCCGCGGCATTATCGATACGTGCCGGGAAAAAATGGCCCAGCTCAAGCTTTCCCAGCCCGACGCGCTGAAAAAATACGATTTCTACCGCTCCGTCATCTTGTGCGGCGAAGGTATGATTATCCTGGCCCATCGCTATGCCGACAAGGCGGAAGAAATGGCTGCGGCCGAAACGGACGCCGTGCGCAAGAGCGAATTGCAGCAGATCGCCGCGATTTGCCGCCGCGTTCCCGAATTCCCGCCCCAGACCTTCCAGGAAGCCCTGCAGATGATCTGGTTCTATCAGCTCGGCGGAATCTTGATGGAAAATCCCTTGTCTCTCAACCCGGGCCGCTTCGACCAGTACATGTATCCGTACTACCGCTACGATATCGACAATAAACTCCACGACGACGACGGCATTTTAGAGCTCATCGAATGCTACTGGCTCAAGCTGTCCGAATGGGTCTGGACGATTTCGGCCAACACGGCAGACTTCTTCGCCGGCTATAACCAGTTCCAGAACCTGACCGTCGGCGGCAGCGACCGCTACGGCAAGGACGCGACGAACGAGCTGAGCTACTTGGCTCTGAAGGCGACGGCTGAAGTGAAGACTCATCAGCCGGGCTTATCCGTCCGCATTTCCCAGAATAGCCCGAAGGAATTCGTCGACGCCGTCATGGACCTCGTTGCCCTGGGCACGGGCTTCCCGGCCATTCACAGCGATAAGACGGGATACCAGATGCTGAAAAACCTCGGCTACGATACGGAAGACGCCCGCGACTGGAATAACTGCGGCTGCGTCGTTCCCCACTTCCGCAAGACCTTCGAATGGACGAGCACCGTAAACGTCAACTTCAGCGGCGCTTTCGAATATGCGACGAACGGCGGCAAGAGCCGCATGACGGGCAAGCAAATGGGCCTGCCTATCTATCAGGACAGAAAGTTCGCTTCGTATGAAGACGTAGAAAAAGCCTTTATGGAACAGTTCGACAACCTCATCGACATTTCCGTCACGGGTACGCTCATCGCCCAGCGCCTGCAGAAGGACATGATTCCCCGTCCCTATTTCTCGGCGTTGTTTGAAGACTGCCTGGAAAAGGGCAAGGACCTCGTCGACGGCGGCGCCAAGTACAACGTCGGCCCCGTTCTGACCGGCATCGGCCTGGCCGAATCGGCCAACAGCCTGGCGGCGATTAAGAAGCTCGTGTTCGAAGATAAGGTCTGCACGATGGACGAAATCCTCGACGCCATGGACAAGAACTGGGAAGGCTACGAAGAATTGCGCAAGCAGGCTCAGAACGCGCCGAAGTACGGCAACGACGACGACTTTGTCGACGACATCGCCCAGCGCATTTCCAATCATTTCTATGAAGAAACGCATAAATACACGGATATTTACGGAAATCCCTTTACGAGCGCCTTTATGGGCATTTCCAACTTCATTCCGACCGGCCGGGTCATCGGCGCGACGGCATGCGGACGCAAGGCCGGCGAACCGATTTCCGAAGGCGTTTCGCCTGTCGCCGGCACCGATACGTCTACGCCTTTGGCTGCTATGAATTCCTGCGCCAAGATGAACCAGGACGTTCACTCCGGCGGCACGCTGCTCAACATGCGCTTAAGCCACGACTTGGTCAAGACGAAACGGGGCAGAAGCAACCTGGCCGCTATGGTACAGACCTTCTTCGATATGGGCGCCTTCCACGTACAGTTCAACACCTTGTCTACGGAAACGCTCCTCGAAGCGCAGAAGCATCCGGAAGATTACAAAGACCTCCTGGTCCGCGTAGCCGGATACAGCACGCAGTTCGTCCACCTTTCCAAGACGCTGCAGGATTCCATCATTCGCCGGAGCGTCCACGATGGCTTCTAAGGGCCGCATTTTACAGCTGCAGAATTATTCCGTCAACGACGGCGACGGCATCCGGACGACGATATTTTTCGCCGGATGCCCCCTGCGCTGCCGGTGGTGCGCAAATCCCGAAGGATATACGCCGAAAAATCAAATCCTGTACGTCGCGTCGCGGTGCATTGGCTGCCGCCGCTGCGAAGCTGTATGCCCCGAAGGCATCCCCTTCGATTTCCAGTCGCCCCAGGCCAGGGAACGCTGCATGGGATGCGGCGCCTGCGTCGACGCTTGCCTGGAAAAGGCACGCAAGAATACTGTCACAGAGTATACTGTTGATGAGATTGTGGCCAAATTGGAATCGCAGCTGCGGTTTTTCCGCAATTCCGGCGGCGGCGTCACCTATTCCGGCGGCGAATGCACCATGCAGGCGGAATTTCTGGCAGAGCTCGTCGACGCCGTGTACGACATGGGGCTGGATCAGGCTATCGAGACGAGCGCCTATTTCGACTTGGAGGCCCTGCAGCCTACGTTGGATAAAATCGACTTGCTGTTCCTGGACATCAAGCACATGGATAGGGACAAGCACCTTGCCTTTACCGGCGTCGACAACGACCTCATCCTGCGCAATATCGCCGCTCTCGGCGCGCAGCGCGGCGGCATCGTCGTCCGCATTCCGACGATTATGGGCGTCAACGGCGACGACGACAACATCAGCCGCACGGCGCAGTTTGTCAAGGATCATCTCCGCGACCCGCAGATCGAGCTGCTGCCCTATCATCCGTATGGCGTGGACAAGTATGTGCAGCTGGGAATGCCCTATGACGAGGGCGAGTTCCGGACTCCCACGCAGGAGGAGCTGCAGCATTTAACCGATATTATCGAAAGAGAAGGCGTCCGCGCCGTATCCTTTAAATAAAAAAGAACCTCTCTGCTTTCCTATCCATGGGATAGGAGGCAGAGAGGTTTTTTGCTGCAGCCCTTGCTGCGGGCGTACATTAATATTTCATGATATTCTGGAAAATGACCGGCTTATCCGTGTTGTTGATGTAGTAATGGTCTGCGTTGGCCCGGAAATTGATCTTGGCCGGCGCCGTCAGCGTAAAGGTCTGCTGTTCGACCTGCAGGGTCAGGGTGCCTTCCGTGACGATGACGTATTCTTCGGCAATGTTGCGGTGGGCATCGGAATGATGCTTCGTGCCAGGCTGAAGGATGATGTAGAAATATTCAAAGCCGCTGAGGGGATTGAAGGGGAAGATATTGTACAATATCATGTTGTTGTTTTCATCGTAAATGGGCTGCAGCTCCTGCAGGATGTCGACGGCCTGGTATTGCTGCGGCGGTTCGTTCAGCAAGGTCGACAAGGAAATTTGCAGTCCCTTGGCGATTTTCCACAAGACGGAAATCGTCGGCACAGATACGCCACGTTCGATTTGTCCCAGCATGGTTTTGCTCACGCCGGTCATGGCGGCGACATTATCCAGCGTCAAGTCGCGGTCAAAGCGGATGCGCTTTAAAATTTTTCCGATTTCCTTTGCCGGATCATCGGGTATAATAGGCGATGTTGTCATGATGGATTCTCCCTAAAGAATGCTTTTTCTCTATTCTACATCCTTTATAAAAGGCGCGTCAAGGCAGATACAGGGCTGGACAGTGTCAAGTTGTTGTGGGTATATATTTGACAGAAACATCTTGGCATGTAAATCCGGCCTTTTAGTATCTAATGTATATGGTGATATCCACTGTTTTAGATATCTTTCATCCATCTTCCGTGTAATGCGCCTTCGCTCCCCGGCATACGGCAGCTGTGCTCTGCATCATACACACAGTACGGCAGCCGCTGGCGTCGGCATTGCCGCGTCAGTTCCTGTGAATTC
>NZ_NQXW01000012.1:0-69708 GCF_002287425.1 Megasphaera sp. ASD88
AAATTCAGTGGCGATAGCTGCGGGGATCCACCTGTTCCCATGCCGAACACAGCAGTTAAGCCCGCAAACGCCGAAAGTACTTGGGGGGAGGCCCCCTGGGAGGATAGGAAGCCGCTGATTACAAAAAGAGAGCAGTGCATTGGCACTGCTCTCTTTTTGCATACAACGACCTCCCATCCCAGGGCAAGCCCTGGGATAAGTAGCGAACCTCGTTTGAAGGAGCGAAAGCGACGCGCAAACGAGTGTGAGTCACTTATGTCGGGTCCGTACGTAAGCAGCACATGTTATGAAGAAGTATTCATGTGTGCAGACCCGACTGATAGGTGCGACGACCGTTAGCAGAAGACGTATACATTGTGCATGCGTTCTTTTTTATATATGTGCGGCTTCCTATCCTTCCAGGTTCCTGGGATAAGCAGCGAAGCGCTTTTAAAGGAGCAAAGCGACGCATAAAAGCGACTGAGTCGCTTATGTCGGGTCCGTGCGTAAGCAAGAACATGGCATGAAGAAGTATTCATGTGTGCAGACCCGACTGATAGGTGCGACGACCGCCAGCAGGAAACGTATAGCAACATGTATGCGTTCTTTTCTTCCGAGAGAGGGGCCTGTGTTTTACATGCCGCGAACTTTTGAATCAGTAAGAAAAGCTATAACATTACTAAGGAGGTAATGAAAAAACAAATGCAGACGAACTTATTAAAAAAATTTTGCGTTTTTGTATGCTGCCTGACGGCGATGTTCTTTTCCGCAGGCGTCAGCCGTACCACAGCAGAAACGACGGTGGAAATCAATTGGCAGGAGTATTTCAATGATGTGAACGGCACAGCTATTTTCTATTATCCCGAGGCCGATACCTATGTCGTATACCAAAAGGAGCTCAGCGAAAAACGCTCGTCGCCTTGCTCGACTTTCAAAATTTTTTCTACCTACGTTGGATTAGATACGGGCGTAATCCAGATGAATGATTCCGTGCGGACATGGAACGGGACGGTGTACTGGTATGAGCCGTGGAATCGCGATATTGGATTGCCCGACGCCTTTCGGCAATCCTGCGTCTGGTATTACCGCCAAGTCATAGACGACATTGGGCAGCCTGTAATGCAGGCCTATATCGACGAGATGAATTATGGCAACAGGGATATTTCCGATTGGAAGGGCGATTTTAATGAAGGAGAACCCTTGGCTGACCTGAAAGGATTTTGGCTGGAGTCGTCTTTAAAGATTTCTCCGAAGGAACAAATTCAAGTGCTGCGGCGCATCATGGAACATCCGAAGAAGGGCGAGCTTGCCAATACGTTGAAGCTGCTGATGCTGACGCGGGACGACGCGGCGACGGGATTGAAGGTGTACGGCAAGACCGGTTTTGGGCGAGTCGATGGAAAAAATACGGACGCCTGGTTTGTCGGGCTATATGAAAAGAATGGAAAGACGGCGTATTTTGCCCTGCGCCTGGATGACCCGGATAACCCGAGGGCTACGAGCGATAAGGCTAAGGCGATTGCCTTGTCGATTATCGACGACATGGACGGGAATGCTCTTTTCGCCGAAGTGCGGCGGATTTCGGATTCCGGAACTACTGCCGCAAAAGCCGCGTTCCCAGGTGGAAAAGTAAATTGACAGGTATGGTAAAACGTGACATAATTAATTAGATATGCCCATGCAGTATGGGGCTTATGCAGTTTATTTTTTTGCGCGGAGGGTTACGAATGGCAGATAATCGCATTATAACGGCTTTAGACGTACATTCTTTAGACGACATGAAGAAGCTTGTCGAATCGTTGGGAGACAGCGTTTCCTTCTATAAAGTCGGCATGGAATTATTTTACAGCGCCGGTCCGGACGCTGTTCGCTATTTGAAGGACCAGGGAAAGCACGTGTTCCTCGATTTGAAGGTACACGACATTCCGAATACGGTAGGCCAGAGCATTCGCGCCTTGACCCGGCTGGGAGCCGATCTCATGACCCTTCACGGCACAGGCGGCAGGGCGATGATGGAAGCTGCTGCGGAAGCCGTCCGCGACGAGGCGGAAAAGCTGGGCATCGAACGGCCCCGCTTGCTGGCCGTCACGGTTCTGACCAGCATCGACGAAGCGTGCTGGGAAGAAATCGGCGGAAAATATACGATTGCCGAAACGGTTCTCCGCCTGGCTAAGCTGGCGAAGGAAGCTGGTATCGACGGCACCGTTTCGTCGCCGTATGAAGCGAAGGCCATCCGCGAAATGAACGGTTCCGATTTCCTCATCGTTACGCCGGGCATTCGCCCGTCCTTCGCAGTCGCCAACGACCAGAAGCGGTTTACGACGCCGCGGCAGGCGCTGCAGGACGGCGCGTCCCACTTAGTCATCGGACGGCCCATTACGAAGGCTGATGAACCGCGGGAAGCCGTTCGCAAAATATTAGAAGAAATCCAGGGGGTATAGCATCATGATGACAGAAGCAGAAGTAAGACAGTTATTAGTAGACACGAAAGCCGTATTGGAAGGCCATTTCTTATTGACGTCGGGCCTTCACAGCCCGCTGTACGTTGAAAAGTTCAACGTCCTCCAGCATCCGGAATATACGGAAAAGCTCTGCAAGGAATTGGCAGAACGGTTTAAGGACAAAAATGTCCAGACCGTCATGGGGCCGATGACCGGCGGCATCTTGCTGGCTCATGAAGTCGGCAAGGCCTTAGGCACGCGGGCCATCTTTACGGAACGGGAAAAAGGCGTCATGACGCTGCGCCGCGGCTTCCGCATCGAACCGGGCGAACGCGTCCTCATCGTAGAAGACATCGTCACGACGGGCGGTTCCGTACAGGAAGTCGTCAACGTCGTTAAACAAGCCGGCGGCGTCATCGTCGGCGTCGGCCTCCTCGTAGACCGCAGCGGCGGCAAGGCCGAATTCGGCGTGCCGAAGGAAGACGTACAGGCCCTGCTTCACTTGACCGTTCCTACGTATCAGCCCGACGACTGCCCGTTGTGCAAGGAAGGCCTTCCCATGACGGAACGGGGCAGCCACCATTTGAAATAAGAAGCAGGAGAGGTCAGAATGGATATCTTTTCAGTAATTCTACCGTTTTTGATGTATGGCCTGATGTCTGCCGTATTTGCCCGCTTCACAGGCATCAACATGAGCATGTACCTGCTCATGATCTTCCTGTACATGGGGGCGAAGCCCGGCGAGACCATCGTCGCCATGCTGTTGTTTAATACCTTTACCTACTTTACGGTGTATTCGCAGCAGCACGTCATGACGATGAAGACCTTCATCATTTTCCCGGGAATCAAGTTTATCATCCCGCTGGTGATTACCCTGGGGTTGGCGCTGCTCAGTCCGTTTTTGGGCATCGTCTTCTTTGTCGTCGTTTTCCTATTGGAAATCTTCGCTAAGATTTACACCGGCATGAATAAGAAGATTCGTCCGACGAAACAGCAGCTCGTGCAGATGAGCGCTGTCGCCAGCGTATGCGTCCTCGTCGGCGTCTTCGTCATTCAGTTTATTCCCGAGCAGTACTACTATCTCGCCGCCGGCGCAGCTATTTTGCTGCTGACGGTATTGATGTGGATTGCCGGCGACCGCCGCAGGCTGGAATCGCAGTGGGACGGCATTTTATACGCTTCGACCTTTATTACCGGCCTGGTCGGCATCGACGCGACGGACTGGCTCATGAGCATGCGCCGCGCCAACCAGTCGATGCTGGCGCGCTGCTATCCCATCGTCATCAACGCGGCGTCCATCGTCGGCTTGATCCTGGCTTATGGGATGTACCGGTATTTCTCCGTAGGCGCGTTGTTCGCGACGATCGGCGCGTCCATCGGTATCCGCTTCTTCGGCGTGCCGGAATACAGCGAACGAGGCGTCTTCTCGCGGGTGACCATCGCCCTGGCTATCGTGGCGGCGCTGATCTTTTTGATTTCCCAGCCCCAGCCGACGGGCATCTTAGCCGTTCCTGTTTCGAACGAAAGCGGCGGGCTGCTTCATTTCTAATCGTATATAGATGTATGAAACACAGTAATTTCTTCATGAAGTTGCTGTGTTTTCTTTTTGCGCCGACTGGATAAGGAGCACTCTCTGTGTTACAATTACAGGCAAGGAGAAAGGAGCGGTACTATGGCTAAGCGCAGCATGATGCGCGGTTATCTTTGTTCCGGCGGCGGAGCGATTATCTGGGGCATGTCGGGGACGGCCGGACAGTATTTGCTGAGCCGTTACGGCGTCGATCCCTTTTGGCTGACCAGCATCCGCATGGTTTGCGCCGGACTGGTATTGACCCTGCTGGCCGGCAGGGAATACAAGACGATGCTGAATATCTTGAGGAATAAAAAGGATTGCATCTCGATGCTGGGATACAGTCTGATGGGGCTCCTGCTCAGCCAGGTGTCGTTCCTCAAGTGCATTCAATACTCGAACGCCGGCACGGCGGGGATTTTGCAGACCCTGAGCGTCGTCATGATGGCGGTCATCGTCTGCCTGCGGACGCGGCGTCTTCCCGACTTCCGCGAAGGCCTGTCCATCGTCTTGGCTCTCGTCGGCGTCGTTCTCATTGCGACGCACGGCGATTTATCCCGGATGGCCCTGTCGCCGGAAGGGCTGCAATGGGGGCTGGCGGCGGCCGTGGCGACGGTATGCTATTCCTTTTTGGCGCAGAATCTGGTCTGGAAATGGGGCAGCGTGCCGGTCAACGCGCTGAGCCTTCTCGTCGGCGGAACGCTGTTTTCGCTGTTCATCCAGCCCTGGAATACGCCGTCCGTATTGGATACGGCGGGATATATCATCTTTGCCGCCGTCATTTTAATCGGCACGGACTTGACCTTTATCTTATTCCTGCGGGGCGTCGGGGATATCGGCCCGATTAAGGCCACGCTCATCGGTACGCTGGAGCCCGTTTCGGCGTCCGTCGTTTCGGCCCTGGTGCTGGGGACTGTATTTTATATTCCCGAATTAATCGGGTTCGTCTGCGTTCTCATGACGGTGTTCTTAGTCATGGCCCGGCAGCATGTCGGGGGATAGCAGGAAATCTCAAGGAGGGATATGCTATGAGACTACATTATATAGCTGGCTTGGCGTTCTGCCTGCTCTGCGCGGCCCCGGCCGGCGCGGCGGATACGGCGGCAGAATCGATGCAGCCGGCCCTTACGGTGCAAACGTCCGGCCAGATCTTGCCGGAGTATACGATTCTTATCGGCCGGAACAGCGCCCAGACGCCTCTTACGGCCCCAGTGTATGAGAAAAACGGCGTGCTCATGGTGCCCCTTCGTCCCGTAGCGGAGCAGCTGGGCTATACTGTTGCCTGGGATGAAGAAAAACAGTGCGCCTTTATCGAGGCGAATACGGTCTACATGCACCTCTATCCCGGCGTCGATATGTACGAGCGCATCGGCTCGCTGAAGACGGTGAACCTGAATCACATTTACCAATATGGTATCGGGCCGGAAAACGTCGAGGGTATGCTGTATGTACCGGCCAAGCTGTTTGAAGCCTTTTTTAACGACGTGTTTATCGAGGAAGGCAGCCTGGTCATTGCGCCGCAGGAAGTATACCTGCACAGGGCGCCTTGAGCTGAGCCGGGAGAGGCCGACTCTAAATCAGCCTTATAGGTAGATAAAAAAATCTTGACTTTATAGGAATGGGTAGATACAATAATAAGAGAGAATAGACTGTCGGTCCAGAGAGGCCGGGTTATTCATCACCATATTTATGACTGTACCTTTAATATAGTCCAGAGAGGCTAAAAAGGGACATATGTTTGCCATGCATGCGATATGGATATGACCTTTGCCTTTCGGCAAAGGTCTTTTTTTATAAGGAGGATTCCAATGGCTAGTATCCAAGGAAAAAGCCTGTTAGGGCTGCAAGGAGTACCAAAAGAAGAAATTGAATTGATACTGCGAGTAGCAAAGAAGATGAAGGCCGTCGTCAACAGCGGCGATAAGAAGCTGTCGCTGCTCAAGGGCAAGTCTGTCGTCAACATGTTCTGGGAACCGAGCACGCGTACGCGCGGCTCCTTTGAAATGGCGGCAAAATACTTAGGCGCCGACGTCATCAACTTTACGCCCCGCGGCAGCTCTATCCAGAAGGGCGAAAGCTTCCGCGACACGCTGCTTACCGTTACGGCTATGGGCGTAGACGCCATCGTCATGCGGCAGAAGCAGGAAGGCTCTCCCTGGTTTGCCCGCCGATGCGTCGACCCGATCATCATCAATGCCGGCGACGGTGCGCACGAGCATCCGACGCAGGGCCTTCTCGACTTGTTTACCATTCAGGAAGCGAAGGGCCGTATTGACGGGCTGAAAGTCGTCATCGTCGGCGATATCGACCACGGCCGCGTAGCCCGTTCCAATATTTACGGCCTGCAGACCATGGGCGCCGACGTACACCTCGTCGGTCCCCGCACGCTGCTCCAGCCGGAGCTGGAATCCATGGGCGTCACCGTGCACTACAACCTGGAAGAAGCCATTCAGGACGCCGACGTCATCAACGTCCTCCGCATTCAGAAGGAACGGCAGGGCATCGGGTTCTTCCCCAGCGCCGGCGAATACAATTCCCTCTTCGGTATCAACCGGAAGCGCCTGGTCCTGGCAAAGGACGACGTCCTGGTCATGCATCCCGGCCCGATGAACCGCGGCATTGAAATCGACACGGATACGTGCTACAGCGACCATTCGGCAATTCAGGAACAGGTTAAAAACGGCGTGTCCGTCCGGATGGCAGTTCTGTATTTGACAATCATAGGAGGCGATGACGTTGACATTACTCGTTAAAGGCGGCAGGGTAGTCAACCCGGCTGTACAGCAAGATGAAATATGCGATATCCTCATTGAAGACGGCAAAATCAAAGCCGTAGGAACGAATCTTCCGGCAGAAGGAGCCGAAGTATACGACGCGTCGGGCTTGGTCGTAGCGCCGGGCTTTATCGACATGCACGTCCATCTCCGCCAGCCCGGCCAGTCGGCGAAGGAAACCATCGCTACGGGCACGAGGGCCGCGGCGGCCGGCGGCATTACCCGTGTCGCTACGATGCCCAACACCAGCCCGGTCATCGACAAGGCCATTATCGTAGAAGGCCTGAAATATAAAGCGGAAAAAGAAGGCGTCGTCAAGGTCGAAGTCATCGGCGCGATTTCCAAGAACCTGGAAGGCCAGGAGCTGTCCGGCATGGGCGGCATGGTCAAGGCCGGCGTCGTTGCTTTCTCTGACGACGGCCGCTTCGTCGAAAACTCCGACTTCATGCGCAAGGCGATGGAATACGCCAGCATGTTCGATAAGGTAATCATCGACCACTGCGAAGAAACGGAACTCGTCGCCGGCGGCAATATGCACGAAGGCGTCGTGTCCAATCAGCTGGGCATTAAGGGCCGTCCGGCCGTCGCCGAAGACATCGCCGTAGCCCGCGACATCCTGTTGGCCGAAGCGACGGGCACGCCCGTTCACATCGCCCATATCAGCACGAAAAACGCCGTCGACATGGTACGGCAGGCCAAGAAAAAAGGCCTCCACGTCACGGCGGAAGCGACGCCTCAGCATATGATTTTGACGGACGAAGCGATTCGCTCCTTTGAAACACGCTTTAAGGTCAACCCGCCCCTGCGCTCGGACGACCACCGCGCTGCCGTCGTAGAAGGCCTGAAAGACGGCACTATCGACGCCATCGTCACGGACCACGCGCCTCACGAATGGGAAGAAAAGGATCAGGAATTCAACCTGGCTCCCAGCGGCTTTGTGGGCCTCGAAACGAGCGTCGGCGCCGTACTGACCTACTTGTATCATACGGGCGAAGTCGACCTCATGACGATCGTCAACGCCATGTCTACGGCTCAGGCCAAGATCCTGCGCCTCGACGCCGGCGTCATCGCTCCGGGTAAAGACGCGGACCTGACGATTCTCGACCTCGACAAAGAATGGACCGTAGACGCATCGGCATTCTACTCCAAAGGCAAAGCGTCGCCCTTTGATGAAATGATATTTAAAGGCAAGGCCGTAGCGACAGTCGTCGACGGCGCCTTTGTAATGAAAGATGGGGAGGTCTTACGATGAAAGGAATTCTCATATTAGAGAATGGACAGAAATTTTACGGCCAGATGCTGATGAGCGAACCGGCTGTCGGCGAAGTCGTATTTAATACGGGTATGACGGGCTATCAGGAAACCTTTACGGACCCGTCCTATGCCGGCCAGATCATTACGATGACCTACCCGCTGATCGGCAACTACGGCTTGTTCCACGAAATCGAACAGGCCGACCGCCCCTACGCAGCAGGCTTCGTCGTCGGCGAGCTCTGCGATGCGCCGAGTAACTGGCAGAACGAAGGCGAGCTGGCGACGTTCATCCGGACGCACCACATTCCCTGCCTGTACGGCGTCGACACCCGCGCCGTGACGCGGGCGATCCGCAGCCACGGCGTCATGAAGGGGGTCATCGTTCCCGAAACGATGAGCGAAAGCGCCGTCAAGGAACTGTTTGACACGCCCTTGGAAACGCAGCTCGTCCGCCGCGTCACGACGCGGGACATCAAGCACATGGGCAGCGGCAAATTCCACGTCGCCGTCATGGACTACGGCGCGAAGACCAACATCCTCCGCGATTTGGTCCGCAACGGCTGCCGCCTGACGATTTTCCCGGCGGAAACGAAGGCCGAAGACGTACTGGCCATCAATCCCGACGGCATTTTCCTCAGCAACGGCCCCGGCGACCCGAAGGATGTTCCTTACATCGTAGAAGAAGTCAAGAAATTCATCGGCAAGAAGCCTATCTTCGGCATTTGCCTCGGCCTGCAGATGCTGGGCCTGGCGCTGGGCGGCAAGAGCCGCAAGCTGACCTTCGGCCATCGCGGCGCCAACCATCCGGTCAAGGATATCCGCACGAACCGCGTATACATTACGTCGCAGAACCACGGCTACGTCATCGACGAAGCGTCCCTGCCGGACAACGTCGTCATTACGCACCGCAACCTGCACGACAATACGCTGGAAGGCTTCGAAGTGCCGGAACAACATATCATGTGCGTGCAGTACCATCCGGAAGCATCGCCGGGACCGACTGATAACTTGTATTTATTTGAACAATTTATCAAGATGATGGAGGAAAATTAACATGATAGAAGGATTGAAGAAAGTTCTCGTGATCGGATCCGGCCCTATCATTATCGGCCAGGCCGCAGAATTTGACTATGCCGGCACGCAGGCTTGCCGGGCTTTGAAGGAAGAAGGCCTGGAAGTCGTCCTCATCAACAGCAACCCGGCGACGATCATGACGGACGAAGATATTGCCGACCGCGTATATATCGAACCGATTTCCCTTGATTACGTGACGGAAGTCATTGAAAAAGAACGTCCCGACGGACTGTTGGCGACCCTGGGCGGCCAGGTCGGCCTGAACATGGCCGTCGAACTGGCGAACGCCGGCGTGCTGGAAAAATACAACGTAACATTGCTGGGCACCCACCTTTCGGCTATTAAGGAAGCGGAAGACCGCGAGCTCTTTAAGGAAGCCATGAAGGACATCAACCAGCCCGTGCCGGAAAGCGACATCTTTGAAGACGTCCAGTCGGCCATCGATTTCGCCGATAAAATCGGCTACCCGATCATCGTCCGTCCGGCCTTTACTCTCGGCGGCACGGGCGGCGGCATCGCCCACGACGAAGACGAGCTGTTCATGATTGCGACCCGCGGCATCAAGCTCAGCCCAATCAACCAGATCCTCGTCGAACGGTCCGTTGCCGGCTGGAAAGAAATCGAATACGAAGTCATGCGCGATAAAGCGGACAACTGCATCATCGTCTGCAACATGGAAAACATCGACCCCGTCGGCGTCCATACGGGCGACTCCATCGTCGTCGCGCCGAGCCAGACCCTGAACGATTTGCAGTACCAGATGCTGCGCACGGCGTCCCTGGCCATCATCCGCCGCCTGAAAATCGAAGGGGGCTGCAACGTACAGTACGCCCTCGACCCGAACAGCAACCAGTACTACGTCATCGAAGTAAACCCCCGCGTCAGCCGTTCGTCGGCCCTGGCCTCCAAGGCGACGGGTTATCCCATCGCCAAGGTTGCGGCGAAAGTCGCCACAGGCCTGACGCTGGACCAGATTACCAACGCTGTCACGGGCAAGACGACGGCCTGCTTCGAGCCGACCCTCGACTACTGCGTCGTCAAGTTCCCCCGCTGGCCCTTTGAAAAGTTTGCCTTGGCTGACAAGACCCTGGGCACGCAGATGAAGGCTACCGGCGAAGTCATGGCTTTAGACCGCTGCTTTGAAGGGGCCCTCCTCAAGGCCGTCCGTTCCCTGGAAATCGGCGTGAACTACCTGACGCTGAAAAAGCTGGAAAGCAAATCCCTCATTGAAATCGCTGAGCTCCTGCAGAAGCAGGACGACGAACGGCTCTTCGTCGTCACCCAGGCTCTGCGCCTCGGCCTCAGCGAAGAAAAGATTCACTATATTACGGGCTACGACATGTGGTTCCTCAGCAAGCTGAAGAACATTGTCGACCTGGAAGAAGCCCTGAAGAAGCAGGGCCTTACGGAAGACAACGTCCGGCTGGCAAAACGGTACAGCATGCCCGATGCCGTCGTCGCCGGCTTTGCCGGCAAGACGGAAGACGAAGTACGGGCCTTCCGTCAGGAAAAGGGCATTACGCCGACCTTCAAGATGGTAGACACCTGCGCCGCCGAATTTGAAGCGGCTACGCCGTACTACTATTCCTGCTATGCCGCCGAAGACGAAGTTAAGCCTCTGGGCGACAAGAGCGTCGTCGTTCTCGGCTCCGGCCCGATCCGCATCGGCCAGGGCATCGAATTCGACTACTGCTCCGTCCATTCTGCCTGGGCGCTGCGCAAGGCCGGCATGAACAGCATCATCGTCAACAACAACCCGGAAACGGTAAGTACGGACTTCGATACGTCCGACAGCCTGTACTTTGAACCGCTGACCGTAGAAGACGTCATGGCCGTCATCGACAAGGAAAAGCCCGTCGGCGTCATCTGCCAGTTCGGCGGCCAGACGGCGATCAACCTGGCGGCTCCCCTGGCAAAACGGGGCGTCAAGGTCCTCGGCACGTCTGTCGAAGGCATGGACCGGGCCGAAGACCGCGAACGGTTCGACGAAGTATTGGCGAAGCTGAACATTCCTCGCCCCGATGGCCGCATCGCCACCAGCGACAGCGAAGCTATGAAGGTGTCTCAGGAATTGGAATTCCCCCTCATCGTCCGTCCGTCTTACGTTCTCGGCGGCCGGGCCATGGAAATCGTATATAATGAAAAAGAACTGGAACGGTACCTGCGCGAAGCCGTTATCGCCTCGCCGGACCATCCGATCCTCATCGACGAATACATGACGGGCCGCGAAGTCGAAGTCGACGCCGTTGCCGACGGCACGGATGTCTTCATCCCCGGCATCATGGAACAGGTCGAACGGGCCGGTGTCCATTCGGGCGACTCCATCGCCGTCTATCCGCCGCAGCACCTCGACCAGGAAATGATCGACCAGATCGTCGACTACACGACGCGCATTTCCCTGGAACTGCAGGTTAAAGGCGCTGTCAATATCCAGTTCGTCGTATCGAAGGGCAAGCTGTACATCATCGAGGTAAATCCCCGTTCGAGCCGTACCGTTCCCTTCCTGAGCAAGGTAACTCACTTCCCCATCGTCGAAGTCGCGACGCGCATCGCCTTGGGCGAAACGCTGAAAGACATGGGCTACGGCAGCGGCCTCCTGCCGGCTAAGGGCCACGTCGCCGCCAAAGCGCCTGTATTCTCCTTCAGCAAGATCGGCCTGGCGGAAATCGCCCTCGGGCCGGAAATGAAATCAACAGGCGAAGTCATGGGTATCGGCAAGACCTATTCCGAAGCCCTGTACAAAGCCGTCAACGGCGCGAAGATGCGTATCCCCGCCGGCGGCACGATTCTCGTCACCGTCGCCGACCGCGATAAGGAAGAAGCCCTGCAGCTGGCTCACGGCTTCAAGGAACTGGGCTATCACATCATCGCTACGGAAGGCACGGGCCAGTACTTCAACGACCACGGCATGCCCGTCGACGTCGTCCGCAAGATTCATGAAAGCGGGCAGAACATTGCGACGCTCATCCGCAACGGCAAGATCGACCTGGTCGTCAATACGCTGACCTTCGGCAAGCATCCCGAACGGGACGGCTTCAACCTGCGCCGCATGGCCGTTGAATTGGCCGTTCCCTGCCTGACGTCTCTCGACACGGCCCGCGAAGTACTGCGCGTTTTCGCCAATAAAGGCAAAAACGACGGCTATCATCACGTCGCCGCCTTGCAGGATTACGACATGGATCGTTAAAAAATATGCGTTAAGACAGATTACATATACAGACCGCAGAAACTTGGAAACAGGTTCCTGCGGTCTTTTGTTGCCTTTTTACAGAAATTTTTGAGAAAATACGAAAAAATATAACAAATCGCGTGTATTTTCTGTGAGAATGGAGGCCAACAGGTTATTTTTATGTAAAAAATCATGCATAAATCTTGACAAACTATTAAAATGCAATTATAATGAATAAAAATTCAACAAAACGCCGCCGCGGTAAGAAGGAAGGTAAGGCCGCGGGGCAGTAAGGTATAGAGGTGCATGAAAGGTGAAGACGAAGGTATTTATACATGGTCATGAAGGTACGACAGGGCTCAGAATTCACGAACGGCTGAAGAGCCGCCAGGATATCGAGCTGGTTCCCATTGCCGACGAGCTGCGGAAGGAGCCGGAAGCGATTGCGGAATGCATGAAGAAAGCTGATCTGGCGTTCTTGTGCCTTCCCGACGGGGCGGCGAAAGAAGCCGTCGCCATTGCGGCCGACTGCCAGGTCCGCCTCATCGACACGTCGACGGCGCACCGTACGGCCGACGGCTGGACCTACGGCTTCCCTGAATTGTCACCGGCTCAGTATCAGGCCATCGCCGAAAGCGACCGCGTCGCCAACCCGGGCTGCCACGCCAGCGGCGTCATCGCCGTCGTCCAGCCGCTGGTACAGGCCGGCATCCTGCCGGACGACTATCCCGTAAGCGCCGTGTCCCTGACGGGATACAGCGGCGGAGGCAAGAAGATGATCGCCCAGTATGAGGGAGAGGACAAAGGCGAGGAGTTGTTCTCGCCCCGCCAATACGGCCTGACGCAGCAGCACAAGCACTTGAAGGAAATCGTCGCCGTCTGCGGCTTGGCTCAGGAGCCGATTTTCTCTCCCATCGTCGACGATTACTACAGCGGCATGGAAGTCATGGTTCCCTTATTTACGCATTTGATGAAGGGAACGCCGTCTGCGCAGGACGTCTGGCAGGCCTTGGCGGCTCATTACGAAGGGAGCCCCATCGTCCGCGTCCTTCCCTTCGGCGAAGACAAGAGCGGCTTCGTCGCGGCCAACGCCATGAGCGGATATGACGACATGGAAATTCTCGTGACGGGCAACGACCAGCGCGTCGTCGTGACGGCCTTGTTCGATAATTTGGGAAAAGGCGCTTCCGGCGCGGCGATTCAGAATATGAACATCATGTTGGGCCTCGACCCGACGACAGGATTACAGATAACGAAGTAAAGGCGCAGCCATAGAAAGGTGGAGTTAGTATGAAACAGGTATATGATGACAGCTGCTTACCGCAAGGATTCAGCGCGGCCGGTACGTACAGCGGCCTTTGCGACAGCCGCGTACGATTGGATTTGGCTATGATCGTAAGCCGTACCAACTGCTCCATCGTCGTCTCCAGCTCTCAGGGCGTATGGCAGAGCGCGGGAAAGGCCCTGCTGCTGCACAACGGGGCGGCTCTTCCCGACGGCCTGCGGGGACAGGAAATCCGGCAGGAAGTATGCAGCGCGGCATCGCAGTACTTGTCGATAGCCGCTCAGGACGTGGCCTTCGTCGCCAGCGGCGTGAAAGGCCAGCACTTCCGCCCGTCCCGCCTCATCGACAGCCTGGAAACCTTAGGCGCGTCGCTTTCGCCGTCTCACGGCGATCAGGTCGGCGCGGTCATCGATAACTTAGGCGACATGACGGACAGCGCCGTGTCGCTGGGAAGCGGCTCCGTGCACCTGAACGGCATGGCCGCCGACGGCACCGAGGCGAAGCCGGGACTGTGCATCCTCACGACGGACGCCGCCGCGTCGCCGCAGCAGCTGCGGGATGCCCTGGCAGCCTGTACGGGTGCGATCAATACGGAAGGGTATACGATTATTGCCCTGGCCAACGGCATGGCGTCCGAGTCTGTCGGAGGCGCGGCGCTGGCCCAGGCCATGAAGCGCGCCATGCTGCAGCTGGGATTCCAGCTGGCCTTACAGGCCTGCAGCTGAGCAGCAGAATCTGAACGAACTGCGTGGTACAATGAAACTGCGGGAACGCAGCTTCTTGTACCACGTTACATTTTTTTGTACTGGGGGAAAGGTAAATGACAGAGTATAAAGACATAGCAATGCACGATATCCAATCGGTAACGAACGCGCAGAAGGCGCAGATTTTGATGAACGCCCTGCCGTATATCAAAAAATACAGCGGCAAAATCGTTGTCGTCAAATACGGCGGCAACGCGATGGTCAACGAGAGCCTGAAACGAGCCGTCATGGGCGACATCGTCCTGCTCAACCTCATCGGCATTAAGGTTGTCCTGGTGCACGGCGGCGGCCCGCACATCAAGGAAGTATTGGACCGCGTCGGCATCGAATCGAAGTTCATCGACGGCCTGCGCGTCACCGACGCGGAGACGATGAAAATCGTCCAGATGGTGCTGGCCGGCCAGGTCAACAAGGATTTAGTCAGCCTCATCGGCTCGATGGGCGGCAACGCCATCGGCCTGTGCGGCCTCGACGACCGGATGATCCGCGTCCGCAAGCAGAGCGACGACCTGGGCTTCGTCGGCAAGATTACGTCGCTGGACGTTGAAATCATTCAGGACAATCTGGATAAGGGCTACATTCCTGTCATCGCTACGATCGGTACGGACAAAAACGGACAGGCCTACAACATCAACGCCGATACGGCGGCGGCTGAAATCGCCGGCGCCCTCAACGCCGAATGCATGGTGTCCATGACGAACATCGACGGCGTCCTGCGCGATAAGGACGACCCGTCGTCGCTGATTACGGACCTCACCCTGGCCCAGGCGGACCAGCTGAAAAAAGAAGGCGTCATCGCCGGCGGCATGATTCCCAAGGTGCAGTGCTGCATCGACGCCATTCAGGCCGGCGTCAAGAAGGTCTTTATTGTCAACGGCATGGTTCCCCACGCTATCCTGATCGAGCTGCTGACAGAAGAAGGCCTGGGCACGATGTTTGTCAACAAGTATTCCGAAGGCCGCTGAACGGCTATTGCATGAAAAAAAGGAGATGTGCGAATTGGCTATGGATTTTAAAGCTGCAGATAAAGAATATATCGTAAACGTATACAACCGGATGGACGCCGTGCTGGACCACGGCAAGGGTTCAGTCCTGTACGATGTCAACGGCAAGGAGTATATCGACCTCAGCGCCGGCATCGCCGTCAACGTCTTCGGCGTCTGCGACGACGTCTGGAAAGACGCCGTGACGGCCCAGCTCAACAAGCTGAGCCATATTTCCAACGTATTTTACACGGAGCCCCAGGTCATCCTGGCAAAAATGCTCTGCGAAAAGACGGGCATGAAAAAGGTCTTCTTTTCCAATTCCGGCGCAGAATCGAACGAATGCGCCATCAAGGCGGCCCGCAAATATTCTCACGACAAATACGGCGACGGACGCTATACGATCATCACGCTGAAAAACAGCTTCCACGGCCGGACGATGGCCACGCTGACAGCCTGCGGCCAAGATGAGCTCCATCAGGATTTCGGCCCCTTCCTGGACGGCTTCGTCTACGCCGAAGCGGATAACTTCGAATCGGTCAAGGCTCTGGCTGAAGAAAATAACGTCTGCGCCGTCATGATGGAACTGGTACAGGGCGAAGGCGGCGTCCATCCTCTTGACCCGGCCTTTGTCCGTGCCGTCATCGACTATGCCCATGAAAAGGATATCTTGGTCATTATCGACGAAGTACAGACCGGCAACGGCCGTACAGGCGCGCTGTACGCCTACATGAATTACGGCATTCATCCCGATATCGTCACGACGGCCAAGGCTATCGGCGGCGGATTGCCCTTTGCGGCGACGATGTTTGCCGATTCCTGCCAATATACGCTGACGGATCACACCCACGGCTCGACCTTCGGCGGCAACCCGATCTGCGCCGCCGGGGCTATCTCCATCATCGAACGGCTGGACGACGCATTGATGGCCGAAGTACGGGAAAAGGGCGCGTATATCAAGGCTGAGCTGGAAGGCTGCCAAAACGTCGAATTCGTGTCGGGCATGGGCCTGATGATCGGCGTGAAGCTCAAGAAGGACTTGGGAACCGTCGTAAAGGAATGCGTGGACAAGGGCGTCCTGGTCCTGACGGCCAACGGCCTGCTGCGCCTCCTGCCGCCCCTCAACATTCCCTGGGATGTCTTGAAAAAAGCCGTTGCCATCGTGAAAGACGTCATTGACGCAGAATAATACCTATGCTGAAAAAGGCGAGTCCTGCAGGGCTCGCTTTTTGTATTACCTGTAAGCGGTTAATTTTCCGGCAAGTCTTGTCAGGGACGGCCCTATTGTTTTAAAATGAAGTATGCCCCATAAAAACTATAAAAAGTAAAGGAAGAGGATAAGGAGACTAGATATGAAACATTTAAAGATAGCGTACAGCTTTGACGTACAATACTACTTCGTAGACAGCGACAGGGAAATCGTGCCTGTCGAACAGACGGACTTTACCGACGTAGCCGTCGCCGTGTTGTCCGACCAGGACTTCGCCTACATCGACAAGATCGATGCGACGGGCTTCGGCATTCCCATCATGATTATCATGCCTGGCGGCGAACGGCTTCCGGAAAAATATATCGGCAAGGTCGACGCCGTCATTACGGAGGAAATGGTCAACAAGAGCCGCTGCATTTCTACGGCAGAGCGGCTGGCCAGTAACTACGAGCAGTTTGTCCTGCCGCCCTTTTTCGCCGACCTCGTAGAGTACGTGAGCGAAAAAAACAATCCCTTCGACTGCCCTGGCCATCAGGACGGCGAATTTTTCAAGAAGCATCCGGCGGGACGCTATCTCTATGATTTCTACGGTCCCCATATTTTCCAATCCGATATATGCAACGCCGACGTTACGCTGGGCGATTTGCTGATTCACGAAGGGCCGGCTCTGGAAGCCCAGGATTTTGCCGCCGAAGTGTTCCACGCCGATAAGACCTATTTCGTCCTCAACGGCTCGTCGTCGTCCAATAAGGTCGTGACGAACGCCTTGCTGACGCCGGGCGACCTGGTGCTGTACGACCGGAACAACCATAAATCCGTAGCCATCGGCGCCCTCATCCAGGCCGGGGCGACGCCGGTATATTTGGAAACGGCCCGCAATCCCTACGGCTTCATCGGCGGCATCGACGCCCATTGCTTCGACGAAGCTTACCTGCGCGAGCTGGCTGCCGAGCGGGACCCGGAAAAGGCGAAGCAGCCCCGGCCCTTCCGCCTGGCTGTCATTCAGCTCGGCACCTACGACGGCACGCTGTACAACGCCCGCTACGTCGTCGACAAGATAGGCCATCTCTGCGACTATATCCTGTTCGATTCGGCCTGGGTCGGCTACGAGCAGTTTATCCCCATGCTGCGGGACAGCTCGCCGTTGCTCCTGGACCTGCACGGCGACGACCCGGGCATCATGGTGACCCAGTCGGTTCACAAGCAGCAAGCCGGCTTTTCCCAGGCCTCGCAGATTCATAAAAAGGACAATCACATTCACGACCAGAAGCGCTACTGCAACCATAAGACCTTTAACAATGCCTTTATGGCCAACGCCTCGACGAGCCCCTTTTATCCCATGTTCGCCACTATCGCCGTCAACGCCAAGATCCATTCGGGCGACGCCGGCCGGAAGATGTGGCGCGATTGCGTGAAGCTGGGCATCGACGCCCGCAAGAGCATCCTCCAGCGCTGCCACTACATCAAGCCGTTCATCGCGCCGACGGTACACGGAAAGCCCTGGCAGGACGGCGACACGGAGCAGATGGCCGATGACATCGCTTACTTCACCTTTGAGCCAGGCGCGAAATGGCATGCCTTTGAAGGCTACGGCCCGGATCAGTACCGCGTCGACCCGTGCAAGCTCCTGCTCACGACGCCGGGCATCGACGCCGAGACGGGCGAGTACGAAGACTTCGGCATCCACGCTAATATCCTGGCGACGTACCTGCGGGGCAACGGCGTCATTCCGGAAAAGTGCGACCTGAATTCCATCCTGTTCCTGCTGACGCCGGCGGAAAACTGGAATAAGCTCCGCTTCCTGACGTCGCAGCTCGTCCGATTCGAACGGTTTGTCGACAACAACGTGCCCATGCAGGAAGTCCTCCTGGGCGTGTACAACTCCCATCCGGCACGCTACGCCGGCTACACGATCCAGCAGCTCTGCCAGGAAATGCACGATTTCTACAAGGCGAGAAATGTAAAGGATTTGCAGAAGAAGCTGTTCCGCCGCGACTATTTCCCCGAATACGTCATGACGCCGCAGGAAGCGCAGCACGCCTTTATTCGCGGACAAGGCGAGCTCGTGCCTCTCGACGAGCTGGAAGGCCGGATCGCCCTTGAAGGGGCCCTGCCCTATCCGCCGGGCGTCCTCTGCGTCGTGCCGGGCGAACGGTGGTCGCCGACGGCCGTCCAGTATTTCAAGGCCCTCGAAGAAGGGCTCAACGAGCTTCCCGGCTTTGCCTCGGAAATCCAGGGCGTGTACCTGGAACACGAAGACGACGGCCGCGTCCACGCCTACGGCTATGTGCTGAAAGAATAAAACGACATGGTAAACTAAAAGCCCTGTGCAGCGATGCTGTACAGGGCTTTTTTGGATTTCTTATAATAGATTTTTTACGGCTTCTGTAATCTTCTTGGCGATATAGGGGTTGTTCATCGTGTAGACGTGGATGCCGTCGACACCGTTAGCCAAAAGGTCGGCGATCTGGTCGATGGCGTAGGCGATGCCGATATCCCGCATGGCTTCGGCATTGTCGCCGTATTTGGCGATGGCCCGCTGGAACTTGACCGGCAAGGTCGCGCCGCACAGGGACACCATCCGTTCGATTTGCTTCTTATTGGTGACAGGCATGATGCCCGCTTCGATAGGGACGCTGATGCCGGCGATTTCGCACCGTTCGAGGAAGCGGTAGAAGGTGGCGTTGTCAAAGAAGAGCTGGGAAATGAGCTCGCTGGCGCCGGCGTCGACCTTCGTCTTCAAGTTGCGGATGTCGGCGGCCATCGTCTGGGCTTCCGTATGGCCTTCAGGATAGCAGGCGCCGATGACGTTGAATTCCGGGGCGTTCCGCTTGATGAAGGCTACGAGATCGCTGGCATGTTCGAAGACATGGGCTCGTTCGCGGCCCGGCGTTTCGTCGCCCCGCAGGGCCAGGATATTTTCGATGCCCGCCTTTTTCAGCTCGTCCAACGTGCGCAGGGCGTCATCTTCGGTCAGGTAGATACAGGGCATATGAGCCGCCGTTTCGCAGCCGTAGGTGTGCTTGATAGCCGAGGCCACTTCGACGGTGCGGTTGCCGCCGCTGCCGCTTCCGCTGGCGCCGCAGGTGACACTGATGAAATCGGGATAAAGCTGGCTCAGCTCGTCTAAAGCGGCGTAAATCGTCTCGATGGGCGTATCCGGCTTGGGCGGGAAGACTTCAAAGGAAAAGACTGTTTTTTTGGCAAATAATTCATTTGTGCGCATATATATTGCTCCTTGCTGCATAGCTGACAGGGGGTAAGCACGAGTACAGCCGCGTGTTTTTGTTTATATTATATCATGAAGTATGGCCGTATGTATAACAAAAGGGCCTGGAACGAGGCCCTTTTGCATGAATATATATGTGTGTTGTATTAGAAGCTGGGCAGAATGGCTCCCTGGTATTTGTCTTCGATGAATTTCTTCACTTCCGGAGACTGGAGGGCTTTGACGAGAGCCTGGATTTCCGGGCGGTTTTCGTCGCCTTCGTGGATGGCTAAGATGTTAGCGTACGGCGAGTCTTTATCTTCGAGGAAAATCGCGTCCTTCAGCGGATTGAGGCCGGCTTCCATGGCGAAGTTCGTGTTGATGACGGCGATGTCTACGTCGTCAATGGAGCGGGGAATCTGGGCGGCTTCCAATTCGACGAACTGGAGGTTTTTGTCGTTTTTCACGATGTCCTGTACCGTAGAGGTGATGCTGCCGTTATCCTTCAGGGAAATCAGGCCGGCCTTCTGCAGGATGAGCAAGGCCCGGCCGCCGTTGGTCGGGTCGTTGGGGATGGCGACCTTCGCGCCGTTTGCCAATTCGTCCAGTTTGGCGACTTTATGGGAGTAAATGCCCATCGGTTCGATGTGGACCTTGCAGATGGCCTTGAGCTGCGTGCCGTGTTCTTTATTGAACGTTTCCATGTAGGGGCCGTGCTGGAAGAAGTTGGCGTCCAGCTCCTTGTCGTTCAGGGCCAGATTCGGCTTGACGTAATCTGTAAATTCGATGATCTTCAAATCGATGCCGTCCTTGGCTAAGAGGGGCTTGATTTCGTTTAAGATTTCCGCGTGGGGAACGGGCGTCGCGCCGACGGTCAGGACCTTATTCTGCGTCGACTCTTTGCCGCCTGCCGGGGCGTCGCTGCCGCAGCCGGCGGCCAATACGGCCAGCGCGCAGAGAGCCGCAGCGGCCAGGACGGTAAGTTTTTTGAAATGCTTCATAAATGATTCCTCCTAAATATAAAATGATATGGCGTAAGACCGTTTAGCCTTTTATCCCATGAAAAAAGCCCCTTTCCCAAGAGAAAGAGGTAGCGTCGCAGGGTCTTTATCTCTCGGAAATCAATCCGCAGGAATTAGCACCGTCGTTATCGGTTGCCGGGCTTCATTGGGCCAGTCCCTCCGCCGCTCTGGATAAAAGGATGTAAAATTGTCTTGAACATAGTGTATCATGAATCTCAGATTTGTCAAATTGCTATATTTGCATAGCCTGCCGGCCTGATATGACGAGAACGAAAGTAACGGGCAGAACGGCAAAAATGTGATATAATCAAAGGACGAGATATTGCATTAGGAGGTAATACGAAATGGAATCGATTCAAGACGTAGTAAAAAAATACCAGCAAGGCGGTAATAACTGTTCCGAAACGGTATTAAAGGCCTGCAATGAATATTACGGCCTCAACCTGTCGGACGACGTGTTCCGCATGGTATCGGTCATGGGCGGCGGCGTCGGCGGCTCGGGCTGTCTCTGCGGCGCCCTGAACGGCGCCTGCCATATCCTGGGCCTTCTCGTAGGCCGCAATACGCCGGAAGAAAAGACCAAGGCGGAAATCTACGCTCCCGTAAAGGAATTTTATCAGCTGTGGATGGGTAAGTTCCACGCGTCGTGCTGCCGCGTCCTCAAGAGCCCGGCCAACGGCGGCCCCGTATCCTGTCCGGAACTCATGGTCGGTACGGCGGAGCTCCTGGCGGCCTTTATAGAAGAAAAGGGATTGCTTAAAAAATAAAGACATGGAAAAGACCTCGTACGGCGTCGTACGAGGTCTTTTTTTGCGGGTTTATTTATTCGGCAGGATGACGTCGCGGGCCCGGACGTCCTTGCTCAGGCTGTCGATGTGGTTGGCAAAAATCTTGGCCATGCGGATATTTATTTCATCTTTCATTGGCACTTGATAATGCGATGGCGTAAGGGTGTTCCAGGCTGAAGACGGATTGCCGTCAACGTGGATGACATCGTTTTCATCGGGTTCAATGAGAACGTATGTGGGAATTTGATGCATGTCGTTTTGCCAGATGCCTAGTTTTACGTCAGGGCTATCTTTCGTGTCATTCTGCCGGGCCATGATAAAGGTAAGGGGGTAATAGCTCTTTTTACCGTTCGAGAACTGGGTGTACTGTGTGCGGAAATAGATGAGCGACTGTTTGAATGGCACAACGGCAATGGAATCACTGGCTTTGTCGGCAATGACGAAACAAGGGCCGGCTGTCGTCTGGAACAATGCTAGGTAGCCGTCGTCATCTTCTTCGGAAACAGCCACGACTTCACCATGGAGAGTATGGTCTTTTGCCATTGCCTTGGCGGTGTCTAGGCTGTTGGGGGACGGAAGCGTTTGATAGGCTGAGCCTTCTGGCAACGCTTTGCTGATGATGCGGTCGCTGTCGGAGAAGGTGACCTGCGTTGCCGTAGCCGATTGGACGAGGCCGCCTAAGCCGACGAGGCAGACGATGGAGACGGCCAGGCCGATGAGATAGGGCTTGGATTGTCCCGTCGGCTGCTTGCGCTTGACGAGGACGGCGCAGACAATCGCCGCGATGACGAGGGCCGCGCAGACGACGCCTAGCAGGATGGCCGTCGTCTGATGGAAAATGCGGAACTGGGCCTGCATGTGAATATCCTGGCCTGCCGAGGCGCCCTGGGTGTTGATAAAGGCCGGCTTCAAATCCCAGACGAGGGTCTTGCCGTCGTCGAGGACCTGGTCGGCGTTTGTGGCGTCGACGGCCATGGGCAGGTGCATCGTAAAGTCGAGAGACGCCGAGTTGACGGCGGCGGCGACGGCCTGGTTATGGATTTCGTTGAGCTGGGCCGCTTCCCGTTCAGCCTGCTTGCGGTATTCCAAATAACTCCAGACGTCGACGCTGGATGGTACCTGGAAGAAATTGGGAATATTGTCTTCGTAATGGGCCTGTGGCAGGGCGGCGTTTTCCTGTCCCTTGATCCGCGTATGGATGGAATAATAGTCATACAAGAGGCCCTTGTGCAGCCGGATTTCACCGTATTCCGGGTCGGGCGTCCAGAATTCGCCGCCTGTATCGGCAATATCCTGTATGCCGGCGTAGGTTTTGCTGGACCGGTAGCCGTTTGCCGTATCTTCGACGGTGAAGCCGTTCTGCCGGTCTTCCTGCTTCCATTGATTCAGGGAAGCGGCCATGTCGGCCTGCATGGGAATCTGAAAGGATAAGTCCTTGCGCAGGACGATGGAGCCGTCGTCCTTAAAGGTCATGTCGGCGTGCAGGTCGGCGCAGCCGCTCAGAAACAGCCCGCTCACTACGAACAGGCAGGCCGCCGCAGCGCGGCGCATAACGTGTTTGTACATCATAATCTATCCCCCGCTTTCAAAAGGTGTCTTTGCCTTTACTGTAGCATATTCGCCGGGATATGACAACGGCCGGAAGCTGTCGCGGCGGCAGCAGATATGCTATAATGTATACTTAGCAAATTATATCATGATGCAGCATAGATGAGAGGATAACCATGGGAAGTATAAAAGTACAGAAATTATCGAAATCATTCGGCGTCCATACGGTGTTTCAGGACGTATCCTTTGAAATCCGCCGCGGCGAACGCATCGGCCTCATCGGAGCCAACGGCGCAGGCAAATCGACGCTCCTGAAATGCCTTATGGGTCAGGAAGAATATGACAGCGGCGTCTTCGTCGTGTCCGAAGGCGAATCGGTCGGCTACCTGCAGCAGGATATTGCCTTTGAAGACGACGTGACGCTGCGGCAGACCATCACCGAGGCCTGGCAGGATGTGCTGCGCCTGGAAGAACAGCTCAAGGATGCGGAGAAGGACATGCAGGCCCATCCCGACGATGAAAGCGTCATGAACAAATACGCCCGCCTGCAGGAACGGTTTGAATGGCTCGGCGGCTATGAATACGAATCCATGTCCCGGAAGATCGTCCACGGCCTGGGCTTCGGCGAAGCCGATTTGGACCGGCCGGTGCAGCAGTTTTCCGGCGGCCAGAAGACGCGCATCAACCTGGCCAAGGCCTTAGTACGCCGTCCCGATTACTTATTCCTCGACGAACCGACGAACCATCTGGACATGGACATGCTGGAATGGCTGGAAGGCTACTTGCTGTCCTATGGCGGCGGCATCCTCATCGTGTCCCACGACCGCTATTTCCTGGACAAGGTGGCGACGGGCATACTGGAGCTGGAACACGGCAAGGTGACCAAATACAAGGGCAATTATTCCCGGTATATCGTCCAGCGGACGGAGCAGCGCAAGGCTCTGGAAAGGGCCTACCAAAAGCAGCAGGACCATATCCGCCAGACCGAAGAATATATCCGCAAGTATAAGGCCGGCATCAAGGCCAAGCAGGCCCGGGGCCGTCAGTCCCAGCTCAACCGGCTGGAGCGCATCGAACTGGCTCCTGAAGCGGAAACGCTGCATTTCCATTTTGCGCCGGCAGAAGAATGCGGCCAAAAGGTCCTCGTCCTCGACGATATCTGCGGCGGCTTCGGCGACCGGCAGTTATTTGACCACTTGTCCCTGCTGCTGCGCCGCGGCGAGTCGGCGTCCCTCATCGGGCCGAACGGCACGGGCAAGACGACGCTCCTGCGCATGATTATGGGCGAAATCGAAGCGGACAAGGGCCACATCACCCTGGGCAGCCGCGTGCATATCGGCTACTTCGCCCAGGAGCATACGGATTTGCACGGCGCCTGGACGGTGCTGGAAGAAATCATGAACGATTTCAGCTACGGCGAAGACGAAGCCCGTTCCGTGCTGGGCCGCTTCCTCTTTCAAGGCGACGACGTATTTAAGGTCGTCGACAGCCTGAGCGGCGGCGAACAGGCGCGGCTGGCCTTATTGAAGCTGTTTTTGCAGGGCGCCAACTTCCTCATCCTCGACGAACCGACGAACCATCTCGACATTCCGACGAGGGAAGTACTGGAACAGGCCCTGCAGGAATTCGGCGGCACGTACCTCGTCGTATCCCACGACCGCTATTTCCTAGACAAGATTACCCAGCGGACCCTCGTGCTGGAAGATAAGAAGATCAAGGAATTTTTAGGAAACTATACCTATTACCGGGAAAAGGTGCGGGAAGCGGAAGAACGGGCGGCTCAGGAATTAGCCGAACGGGAAGCGGAAACGGCTGCGGCAAAGCCTAAGCCGGCCGCTGCAGCGGCTAAGGCGGAACCGCCTGCCAAGAAAGGGCCTGCGCGCAAGGAACCGTCGTACGGAACGGCCTTGAAGCTGGAAAAAATAGAAATGAAAATCGCCGAGTTGGAAGCGACGCTCAAGATGTACGAAGTGCAGATGAACCTGCCTGACGTGCAGACCGACGCCGACAAGATGATGGAGCTGACCCGCCTTTACGACGAAACGCAGGCACAGCTGGACGCTGCGTACGAGACGTGGGAGCAGCTTTCTGAGTAGATATTCTAATCATGAATTGTATGATAAAATAATATATAACCGAAGAGAATGAATTTTGGTAAAACGTAGAACCATAAGTAATTATCGGAAGAAAGCCTATCTTTATAATGACGTCTTGCCTTGTAAATGATAAATATATTGAAAACAGCAGCCTTTACAATATATTTTAACGTGCTATACTATCTTCAATCGCTTTTTAGCCGGTAGGATTTCCTACACTCGCGAGCGGCTCAAAGTGAGGGGTATGAGCTAAATTTTAGATACAGAAAGAAGCGATTGAATGATGGCAACGTTTAATCCGGTTACGCCGGAATTACTGGAAAAATTACGAAACGTCGTAGGGGATAAGTATGTCAAGACCGATGAAGATTATTTGACGGCCTATCAGACTGATGAAGAAGGAAATTCGATTTACTTCCGCAAGCCCGAAGTCGTCGTATTTCCCGGCAGTACGGAAGAAGTAGCGGCGATCGTCAAGCTGGCGAACGAGTATTTGGTTCCATTGACGCCCCGTTCGGCCGGCTCCGGCGTCGCCTGCGGCGCTATTCCCATCTATCACGGCATCGTCGTCGAATTGGAACGCATGAACAAGATTTTGAAATTTGACGCCGACAATATGTACGCTACCTGCCAGACCGGCGTATTGACCGGCGATTTGCAGGCTGAAGCGCGGAAACATAATTTGTTGTACGCAGGCGATCCGTCCAGCGCCGAAAGCTGCCAGATCGGCGGCAACGTCGCCAACAACGCCGGTGGCAATAAAGCCGTCAAATACGGCACGACGCGCCACCAGATTTACAGCTTGAAAGTCGTTACGCCGACCGGCGATATCGTCACGCTCGGCGCGCGGTTGCAAAAGTGCTCTACCGGCTTATGTCTGGAACAGCTGCTGGCAGGCTCGGAAGGTATTTTAGGCATCATCACAGAGGTTACGGTCAAACTTCGCCCGCTGCCGCCGTATAGCTTCAACATGGTCTGCGTGTTTAAATCCGATGAAGAAGCCTTTGCCCTGCCGAATAAGATTTTAAAAGCCGGCATCGACCCGACGAGCATCGAATTTATGGATAACGAAGCATTGCAGCTGACCTGCAAATTCCTGGACATGAAGATGCCCCACGTCGACGACGGCTGCGACTACGTCATCGTTACGGTCGAATCGTTTAACGAAGATGATTCGGACCGCAAGATGGAACAGCTCTGTGACTTGGCGGAAGCTAACGGCTCTATCGATGAATTTGAAGCTGACGCCCGTATCTGGAAGCTGCGCAAGCAATTTGCCGAAGCGGCCCGCAGCGTCGACAAGATGTTCCAGACGGAAGATTTCGTCGTGCCGCTGGACAAGATTCCCGATATTACGAAACAGCTGCCGGAACTGCGCCGGAAATACGACTTGTACTGCGTCACCGTAGCCCACATCGGCGACGGCAACATTCACGTCTTGCCTTTGAATAATAAAGGCTTATCGCCGGAAGAATGGTTTAATAAAATCAAAGCTTTTCATCACGATTTGTTCCCCCGCGTATATGCCTTAGGCGGCAAAATGTCGGGAGAACACGGCATCGGCTTTAAGAAATTGGAAGAATTTGAAGCCTGCACGCCTGAAGGAGAATTAAAGATGATTCGGGCTATCAAAAAAGCCTTGGATCCGAATGATATCATGAATCCGGGCAAGCTCGTCAACGTCGGCTGAGAGCGCCTTTGCAGGGCATAACAAAGATAACGACAGGGTTTATACTTTTTAAATATATTCCCTGTCGTTTTTTATTACCTTACGGAATATCATAATATGTAAAGAAAGAATGAACTTGTGCCATATTTTCGCGGAAAGATAGTCATAAAAATGTTGATATAACCATACAAATAGATTATAGTTATATAAGGTAGATAATGAAGTAAATGGGAATGCGGTGTTCCCCGTTGTTGCAGTGGAGCTAGGGTGGTACGATGAAATATTATAGCCGTTTGAAGCCCCTTCGCCTGGAAGCGAAAATGTCCCAGGCCGATGTGGCGAAAGTGTTGAACTGTTCGCAAGTTGGATATGGAATGTACGAGCTGGGAAAACGAAAAATTTCCGTAGAAAAGCTCATGGTACTGGCTAAGCTGTACCATGTGTCGCTGGACTATCTCGTCGGCTTTACGGACGAACGGGAAGGCCGCAAGTCCTGGCACGACGAAGACGAATATATGTAAATCATGCGAAAAAGCGCTGCCCCTGATGGGAACAGCGCTTTTTTTATGCGTGTATTACGAATATAGACGATATTAGACGTTGAAACGGAAGTACGTAACGTCTCCGTCCTGCATGACGTATTCCTTGCCTTCCAGGCGGACGAGGCCTTTTTCCTTGGCGGCCTGTTCGCTGCCGCAGGCGATGAGGTCTTCATACGATACGATTTCGGCGCGGATAAAGCCCCGTTCGATGTCCGTATGGATTTTGCCCGCCGCCTTCGGCGCCTTCGTGCCCTTGACGATGGTCCAGGCCCGTACTTCGTCGGCGCCGGCCGTGAAGAAGTTGATAAGGCCCAAAAGGGAGTAGCTGGCTTTGATGAGCTTGTCCAGGCCCGATTCGGGAAGGCCCAGCTCTTCTAAGAAGACTGAGGCTTCGTCATCGGGAAGCTCGGCGATTTCCGATTCGATTTTAGCCGATACGGCGACGACCTGAGCGCCTTCCTGAGCGGCGTATTCTTCGACGCGCTTGACGTTCGGGTTGGAGTCGGGATCGCCTGCTTCGTCTTCGCTGACGTTGGCGATGTAAATGATCGGCTTCAGCGTGAGGAGATTCAAGTCCTTGACATGAGGGAGCTCGTCTTCCGTCAGGCCGGCTTTACGGGCCGGTTCGCCTTCTTCGAGAGCCGCCAGGACCTTTTTCAGGACTTCGTATTCCGCTTTCGCCGCCTTGTCGCCGCACTGGGCTACCTTGGCGATGCGGTCGGCCCGCTTCTGCGTCGTTTCCAAGTCGGCCAGGCACAGCTCGGTGTTGATGATTTCGATGTCGCGGGTTGGGTCGACGGAGCCGGCCACATGGGTAATATTGGAATCTTCAAAGCAGCGGACGACTTCGGCGATGGCGTCGGTTTCGCGGATGTGGCTGAGGAATTTATTGCCCAGCCCTTCGCCCTTGGACGCGCCGGCTACGAGGCCGGCAATGTCGACGAAGCGCATGACGGCGGGAATCGTCTTTTTCGGATGATACATGTCCGTCAGGACCTGGATGCGGTTGTCCGGCACTTCGACGACGCCGACGTTCGGTTCAATCGTGCAGAAAGGATAGTTTGCCGCTTCTGCCCCGGCTTTGGTAATGGCATTGAACAGGGTGCTCTTGCCGACGTTCGGCAAGCCGACAATGCCGACTTCCAGATTGGTACTCAATGGTTAAACCACCTTTTTATTTGAATAATTTTAAATCAGCAATACGTTTGACCGCTTCGATGGTGTTTTCCTTCGTGCCGAAGGCCGTCAGGCGCAGGTAGCCTTCGCCGTGAGGTCCGAAGCCGGAGCCCGGCGTCGTGACGACGTGGGCTTTTTCCAGGAGCAGGTCGAAGAAATCCCAGCTCTTCATGCCGTTCGGCGTCTGTACCCAGGCATAGGGGGAGTTCGTCGCGCCGTATACCGTGAAGCCAGCCGCTACCAAACCGTCGCGGATGATGTGGGCGTTTTCCATGTAGTAGTTGACGTCGGCGAGGCACTGCTTCTGGCCTTCCGGACTGTAGTACGCTTCGGCGGCGCGCTGGATGACGTAAGGCGTGCCGTTGAAGAAGGTGCACTGGCGGCGGTTCCACATGGGGTTCAGTTCGACTGCCGTGCCGTCGGCTTTATAGCCTACGCAGGCCTTCGGGACGACGACGTAAGAGCAGCGCGTGCCCGTAAAGCCGGCGCATTTGGAGTACGAACGCAGTTCGATGGCGACTTCCTTAGCCCCTTCGATTTCAAAAATGCTGTGGGGAACGTCCGGTTCTGTAATATATGTTTCATAGGCCGAGTCGTAGATGATGATGAATTTCTTTTCTTTCGCCGTCTTGACCCAGTTTTCCAGTTCGGCCTTGGACATGGCCGTGCCCGTCGGGTTGCTGGGGTTGCACAGGTATACGATGTCTACGTCTTCCGTCGGCGGTTCGGCCTTGAAGCCGTTTTCAGCCGTGCAGGGGAGATAGACGACGCCGTCGTAAATGCCCTTTTCGGCGTTCCAGTCGCCCGTATGGCCGAGCATGACGTTGGAGTCGAGGTAAACCGGGTATACCGGGTCGGCTACGGCGAATTTCAAATCGCTGCCGAAGATTTCCTGAATGCAGGCAACGTCGGTCTTTGCGCCGTCGCCGACGAATACTTCGTCGATGTCGAGGTCGATGCCGCGCGTCTTGTAGTCGCCGTCGATGATGGCCTGACGGAGGAAATCATATCCCTGTTCGGGGCCGTAGCCGCGGAACGTTTCGGCCTTGCCCATTTCGTCGACGGCCTTGTGCATCGCTTCGATGATGGCCGGAGCCAGGGGGCGCGTTACGTCGCCGATGCCGAGACGGATGATGTTTGCTTCGGGGTGCGCTTTAGAAAAGGCTTCTACTTTTTTCGCAATCGTAGCGAATAAATAGTTGCCGGGGAGCTTTAAATAATTTTCATTTACATGAGCCATGATGCGGAGCCCTCCTTATATAGCTTCTAATCTATAGTATGATTTGCATAATCTTTTACTATTGTACTACAATACGCAGTCCTTGCAAAGATTCGCCAAATAGGCTGGCTTATGATAAAATAAAATCATCATTATTCGATTCATAAATGAAACTATAGGGATGAAACAGTTTTTGTGATGTATGAGGAGATGAGGCGATGAAATTTGCGATTTTGATGGGGAGTCCGCGAAAGCACGGCAATACGGCCCAATGTCTGGAGCCCTTCTGCGACGAATTGAAACGGGGCGGCGCAGAATATACGCTGACCTGGCTGTACGACAAAAAGATAGAAGGCTGTCACGCCTGCCGCGGCTGCCAGAAGGACTGGTCTGATTTCAACTGCGTCATCGACGACGATATGACGGCCATCGCTGCCGACATAAAGGACAGCGACGTCATCGTCCTGGCGACGCCTATCTATTCCTGGTACTGCACGGCGCCGATGAAAGCCCTGCTGGACCGCTGCGTATACGGCTTCAATAAATATTACGGCGCCGAAGTAGGCCCGGCGCTGTGGGCCGGCAAGAAGGTCGCCGTCTTTACGACCTGCGGCTATAAGCCGGAGCACGGCGCGGACCTCTTCGCCGAAGGCGTACGGCGCTACTGCAAGCATTCCAGGCTCCGCTACGCCGGACTGTTTGCCGAGCGGCATTTGGGATATAAGACCGTATTCATGGACGAAGGAAAAGCGGAACGTGCCAGAGCCTTTGCCCGGCAGCTGCTGCAGGGATAAGCGGCATATCGGGGCGCGGAGCATTGACTTGCAGTGCGAGCCTTGTTATAATGCAGTTAGGCAAGACTATATAGAGAGTGTTTTGCACAGGTATGAAAAAGCCCATGAGATGGCGGTCTCATGGGCTTTTTGACATAATTACGGAAATGTCAATCCGAGACTAGTTGCTCAGTAACTGGAAAAGCATGTCTAGTCCTTTGCAAATGTAGTAGGCGGTTACATTTACCATGACAGCTTTCCAAAATAAATAGAGAGTGTTTTTTGGCACAGGCTTCACCCCCTTCCTGTTGCCAGGATGGAGCGAGCAACGGTCTTAGTATATCATGACGATTGCAGAATGCATAGCATGATACATGGGAATCTATTTGCGCACTGCATAACAAAATGATTCGTTATGCCGATGTCTTGTCTGTCTTCACGGAAGGCTGCTTTTGGCATATAATAATAGATGCCGCAGCAGGTAACATCTGCGGCGTATCTGGAGAGAAGGGATGCGAGAGCATGAAGTATAGGGAACAAAATTGTCTGATTGCGTATTTTTCTCACGCCGGCCAAAACTATGCCAGCGGGAAATTAGTCGATCTGACTGTCGGCAATACGGAGCGGGTGGCCCGCATGATACGGCAGTATACGGGAGGCGCGTTGTTCCATATACGGCGCGATATTCCCTATCCGTACGATTATAAAGAAACCGTAGCTGCCGCCAGACAGGAAAAGGCCGACGGCGCCCGCCCGGTTCTGGAACGGCAGCTGGACAGCGTTGCGCCGTACGACGTCGTGTTCCTGGGCTATCCGAACTGGTGCGGCACGATGCCCATGGCCGTGTGGACCTTCCTCGAATCCCATGACTTCGGCGGAAAGCTCATCATGCCCTTCTGCACTCACGAAGGCAGCGGCTGGGGCACCAGCTTGCAGGATTTGCACGACCTGTGCCCGACGGCGACGATTGGACAAGGACTGACGCTGTTCGGCACGACGATCCTCGATGCCGAAGACGACGTGCGCCGCTGGCTCCAGCAGTAAACGGCCCGTATACAGTTGACATACGGCACAACAAAAGCGCAGCTTTGTGGAATAACTCACAGAGCTGCGCTTTTTAGCACTGTAATTAATTATTTTGCTTATTTCCGTTTTTTGGTCTGTTTAATGCGGCGAAATTTTAGATTAATTTTTTGATTAATTGATTAATGGAAAAATCAGCAAAAACTGGTTCTATAATAAATAGGTGTTGAGGTAACGACAGACATCATATATCTGCCGCTACCCCATTTTATAAAAAAATGGACATACGACGAATCTCCTGTTACTATTAAAGCGACCAAACCCAATAAAAAGGAGATGTCCTATGTCCAATTTTTATTATATCGAAGAAATGCTCTCTTTAAAAGAGGCTGAAGTAACTTCTTTGGAAATGCTGGAAGATAAGCAGATTCTTCATCTGTCTATACCAAAGAAAGAACAGTGCTGTCCGCATTGTCATACCCGTACTTCCCGTATTAAGGATTACCGTTCGCAAACCGTGTTCATTGCCATTGTAAATGACCTTCCCGTATATGCGCAGTTTCGTAAACGGCGGTATAGCTGCCCGGCCTGTTATCGTACCTTCTATCCGTCGCTGTCGTTTGTACAGCCGTATCAGCGCCGTAGCCAGTAAGTACAGATGCTGATTCTCAAGGAATGCAGACAACGCCAGACCTTTACCTCCATTGCCGCCCGCTACCGAGTGTCTGTTCCTACAGTAATTCGCTATTTTGACCGCATACAATATGCTAAACCAACAAGACTGCCATGGCTGTTGGCTCTGGATGAATTCAAAGGCAACGCCCAAGGGCAGAAGTATCAGACGAGCATCACGAATCCCTTTACGCATAAGATTCTGGATATCCTGCCCAACCAGAATACGCAGGATATCATCAAGTATTTCCGTTCGTTCCCAAAGAAACAGCGAAACCGGGTGCGCTGGGTCATCATGGATATATCTAACCTGTTTCGGAAAGTCGTACAAGAAGTCTTTCCCAATGCCGTCATTATATGCGACCGGTTTCATATCATCCGACTGGTGCTGCGGGCTATGGAACGAGTACGCAAGTGGATCCAGAAATCATTCCCCAAGAAAAGCCGTTACTTCAAGCGGAATAAACGGATTCTGCGGAAAGCCGGCCATACGCTGACGCCGGACGAACTAGTATGCCTTGAGGAAATCCTGTCGCATTCGGAAGACTTATGGAAAGCGTACGCACTCAAAGAAGCCTTTTATAAGGTACTGGATATGAAGAGAACTCCGTATGCAGAACCAGCGCTGCAGGAGTGGCTGGAATTGGTCCGTTCTGCTGACCTGGAAGAATTTCAATCGCTGCAAAAATCGTTTACAGACTGGTTTGAGGAGATTGTAAATGCCCTCCCATGGTCCAATGGGTATACAGAAGGGTGCAACAATAAGATTAAAGTACTAAAACGGACCAGCTTGGTGAACTGACCCCCAAAAGTTAGACCAAAAATCTAACGATTGGAGGTCAGTTTTTTTATGGCGAAACACAGATATGAATTTAAGAAGCAACTGGTATCAGAATACTTGGACAATCAGGGAAGCTACGCTTCCATTTCACAAAAACATGGCATGTCGAGCAGTTGCCAGTTAAAAACGTGGGTTGCTGCCTACAAAAAATTGGGGGATACTGGGTTAAAACGATCTCGATCCCGGAAAGAATACTCTTTCGAAGAAAAGCTTTCTGTGGTAGAGTCTTACTTAACAAGCGAACTCTCGTATCAGGAACTGGCTCTTCAAATGGGAATCAACAATCCGTCGATGCTTGCCAGATGGGTAAATGACTTTAAAATAGCTGGGCCGGATGCGTTAAGACCGCACAGGAAAGGCAGGAAGAAGACATTGAATACATCGCAAGCAAAAGAAACAAAAGCACAAGTTCAGCATACGGAGGTTGATACCCGCGCAGAGCACGTGAAGGAATTAGAGGATGAACTTCTTAAACTCCGTATAGAGAATGCAGTTTTAAAAGAACTGAGGAGACTGCGGTTAGAGGACGAAGCAAAACGGAGAGGGTTGCGAACGTCATCTTCAGTCTCCGAGGACAATTCAAACTAAAAGATCTTCTCTCCTACACCGGCATGGCAAAGTCAACCTACATGTACTGGCAAAAACGCGTTGGCCGCGAAAATCCGGACAAAGAATTAGAAGATACCATACAGGAACTTTGCAAACAGCATACCACCTATGGCTATCGGCGAATCACGGGTGAGCTTACCAATCAGGGATGGTGCGTGAATAAGAAGAAGGTGCAGCGCATCATGCAAAAGCTAAGCCTTCAGGTCACTTGTTTTACGCGAAAGAGTCGCAGATACAGCTCTTACAAAGGTAAGGTGGGAACCATCGCTCCCAATAGAATACGCCGTCGCTTCCACACGACGGTTCCCCATCAGAAAATCACAACAGATACGACAGAATTTAAATACTATGAAGTGGATGCCCAGGGGCATCTGACGCAGCATAAGCTGTATCTGGATCCCTTTCTGGATCTGTTCAATGGAGAAATCCTCAGCTATAGAATAGGGCACCGTCCTTCGGCCGAACATATATTAGAAGCACAGGCGGAAGCGATCCGCATCACGGCGGATTGCCCCTATCGCCGAACCTTCCATTCCGACCAGGGTTGGGCATACCAAATGAAGGCGTACGTCCGTAAGCTCAAGCAAGAGCGGATTTTTCAAAGCATGTCCCGAAAAGGGAATTGTTTGGATAATGCGGTGATGGAAAACTTCTTCGGCCTACTGAAACAAGAAATGTACTACGGCGTCGTGTATTATAGCTACGAAGAATTGAAATCAGCCATCGAACAGTATATCAAATACTATAACGAACAACGAATCAAAGAAAAACTAGGCTGGAAGAGTCCTGTCAAATACAGGCTGTCCTTGTCCGCGGCATAAAAAAGTAACGAGATAGCAAAAACTACCTCGTTACTAAAGTCTAACTTTTTGGGGTCACATCAGAACCCCTTGTCACAAGGGGTTCCTGGTAATACGAAATTTGAAAAGCCGTTGTAAGACAGCATATTTTAGGGGAATTTGTGCCAATTGACCTGCCTCCAGGCAGCACAATTTGCGAAGAAACAACACGGGAAAATACATCTGAACAATTTACGAAATGGTACGTTGTACTGCTAAAGCCAACGCCAATTACGTCGGATTGACCGAAGATGTCGTTCTGGGTGAAAAGAATAATGACGAAACCTTTAATTCCGGCAGATTGACAGTCCAAAAAGATGACAAAGGCAACGCTATTACAATCAATAAAGAAGATGAAAACGGTGTTGGCGACGGTTTGGTTTACCGAAACGAAGATGGCACAGTCAACAAAGTGGATATCTATCTCGACCAAGGCGGTACGGTCATTCACAATGTGGCAGCCGGTACGGCAGATACGGATGCCGTCAATGTCAGCCAGCTCAACGAAGCATGGGATCAGATCAACAACAATACGACGGCTATTACCAACATCGGCAACAAAGTCGGCGAATTAGACAGCCGCATTGATGAAGTCGGCGCAGGTGCAGCTGCTTTGGCGGCCCTTCATCCGCTGGATTTCGACCCTGACGACAAGTGGGATTTCGCCGCAGGCTACGGCAATTACCGCGGTGAAAACGCTGTGGCTATCGGCGCATTCTACCGTCCGAATGAAGACACCATGTTCAGCGTCGGCGGTACTGTCGGCAATGACGACAACATGGTCAATGCCGGTGTGTCCTTCAAGATTGGACAAGGAAACGGCGTATCGACGTCCCGCGTCGCCATGGCTAAGGAAATCAAAGACCTGCGTAAGGAATTGGAAGCCATGAAGTCAGCGATGCTCGACGTCAACGCCGGCCGCAGACTGGATACGTCGAAGCTTCAGCTCTTCCCAGACGTGCCGCAGAACCACTGGGCGTATGAATACGTTGCGACCCTGGCTGGCAACGGCGTCATCGAAGGCTATCCTGACGGGAATTTCGACGGCGCTCGTCCCATGACGCGGTATGAATTTGCAGCTATGTTGTATAAAGCGATGCTCAACGGCGCGAAGTTATCCGATAAGATTTTGACGGAATTTGCGCCTGAAATAGAACGATTCACTGTCGACGTTGTTCACAAAGATAAAGACGGCAACCCGACGGTCGAACGCGTCCGCGTCGTAAAACGGGACGACGCAGCAAAATAAGCTTGCGTTTTTGACGCTGTATGTGCATACGGAACAGACACTGCCCTCGTTTGGCAGTGTCTGTTTGCGTTAAGCAGAAGATTACATCTGGGAGGTAGTATCGCTCTGCAAAATGTAGCGTCGAAGGCGTAACAACTGCATATACAAATAAATCCCTATAAAGCGATGGAGCTTTACAGGGATTGTTAGTATGCAAATGGATATATCGTTTTTTTATACTATATTGACAGCATGTCCACCTGTCAAGTATCATCTTAATACAGGCATGACGCATACAACGGCAGGCGGTTATGTCGCCCCTATCCATTTGAAATGAATGGGGGTGATGCCCATGAACGATACGAATCTTTTTTTAGCATTGCTTATCGTTTTAGTGCTTCTTATCCAAAAGAAATGACCGCCCTCTAGTCTCCAAACTTAGGCGGTCTATTTCTCGCTTTTTAGTATAGGGGCTATAACCGTTTGTCGGCGTCATGCCTCTTTTCATGTTTATTATATGCTGTCGGCCTCGTAGTCGTCAAGTAAAATCGAAGCGTTTGACGATGAGACGGCGGCGTGGCTTGCATTTTTATGTTTTTTTTGCTATTCTTTTGAAAAATGAAATATCGATTCGGCTGTTGCCGGACAGGGGGAATGACGTATGAATTATCCTGATTTGCGGGGATTGCTGGTGTGCCGGGAATTTTTGTCCGACCCGGTGTTGTTGATTATGGGGGAATATTTGCTGAGTTCGGACAACGTCAATAAGCGGAATGCCGCGGCTGCGGCGCTGCTGGCAGCGGCAGAACGGCTTGGCTTATCGGGGAATGTTTGGCGGCAGTATCTGCTGTATCTGCTGTGCCGCGGCAACAACATCGCCGCGACGGCTATCGAGGACTGCGGTTCCTACGGGGCGGGGCTGCTGCGGGCTTTGCAGAAGGACATGCATTTGCTGCGGCCTTACTTGCAGGCCAAGCCTTCCGATTTCCGCTTCGACGCCTTCTTGGACGACTACGAGCCTGCTGCTCCGAAGGAATATGAGTTCTTGCAGGCTTTGACAGAGGCCATGGAAGAGGCCGACGCGGCGCAGATGGCCGAAGCCCTGCTCCATCACTACAAGGCCTACGGCCGGGGCGATATGGCCCGGTATATGGCCTTTTACCTGCTGCCGTCAGGGGAGCTAAAAGGCATCGAGACATTCCGCCATCGCGAATGGGACGACCTCATCGGCTACGCCGTACAGAAGGAAAAGCTCCTGCGCAATACGGTCAATTTCATCGAAGGGCGGCAGGCCAACAACGTCCTCCTGACGGGCGCCCGCGGCACGGGGAAATCGACGGCCGTCAAGGCCTTGGTGTACAAATTTCACAAGGAGGGCCTGCGCCTCGTCCAGGTTGAGCGGGGGCAGATGAAGAAGCTGCCGCCTCTCATGGAGCATCTCAGCGCCATCAAGAGCAAGAAGTTTATCCTCTTTTTCGACGACCTGTCCTTTGATGAAGATGAAAAGGAATACAAATACCTGAAATCGGTCATCGACGGCGGCATTATCCCCCAGCCGGATAACGTGGTCATCTACGCCACGTCCAACCGCCGCCACCTGCTCAAGGAAACGTGGCGCGACCGGCGCGACGATCTGGACGAGGTATACCGCGACGACAGCCAGAACGAATCCATTTCCTTGTCGGATCGCTTCGGCCTCATCATCCACTACGCCGCGCCGACGCAGGACGAGTATCTGCAGATCATCGACCACGAGCTGCGCAAGGCCGGCGTCGCCCTGGAGGCTCACGAGCTGCGTATTCTGGGACTGCGCTGGGAAATGGAACATTCGGGCCGCAACGGCCGCATCGCCCGCCAGTTCGTCCGCTGGTATCTTGGAAATCAAACATAAAATAAACGTTTTACTTAACAAATGCAACGTTTAACTTTGATTTTTTAAGAAAAATGCAAGTAAAATGTATTGACAAACGGGACGGCATTTTGTAGAATAAGTTCAAGTTCTTCAGAAGGATGTCCTTCTGAGGGCGACATAGATGAAATCTGATGATGGGAAAGAGTAATTGCCTCAGTCAATTCACAGAGAGCCGGCGGGCGGTGCGAGCCGGTAATTGCAGGGCCGTGAAAATCATCCCGGAAGAGGAGCGCTGAAGTACGTATTAAGCGCTGACGATTTTTCCACGTTATAGGAAACGCGTATGTTGGTACGTTGTAGAGAGCCTGGGTCCAGTAATGGATTTGGGAATCAGGGTGGTATCGCGGAATTCAATCCGTCCCTCAGTGAGGGACGGATTTTTTTATTTCCCTATTGCAGTATTCTCTAAAGGCCAACGAAATCATTACTTGTTACATACAAAAGGAGAGATGTTCAAATGGCAAAGGTATTTTATGATCAGGACGTAAATTGGGATGTCATGCACGGCAAAAAGGTAGCCATCGTCGGCTACGGCAGCCAGGGCCACGCGCACGCGCTGAACCTGAAGGAAAGCGGCGTCGACGTCGTCGTCGGCTTGTACGCAGGCAGCAAATCTGCTGAAAAAGCAAAAGCCGCAGGCCTGGAAGTCAAAACAGTAGCTGAAGCGGTCAAGGAAGCGGACATCACGATGATCCTCATTCCCGACGAAAAGCAGGCCGACGTATACAACGCCGAAATCGGGCCGAACTTGAAATCCGGCAGCGCCCTGGCCTTTGCCCACGGCTTCAACATCCACTTTAAGCAGATCGTGCCGCCGGCCGACGTCGACGTATTCATGGTAGCTCCGAAGGGGCCGGGCCATCTCGTACGCCGTACCTTCGTGGAAGGCGGCGGCGTTCCCGACGTATTCGCCGTCGAACAGGACGCGACGGGCCAGTGCTTTGACATTGCTCTCGCCTATGCCCGCGGCATCGGCGGTACCCGGGCCGGCGTCATCCAGACGACCTTCCAGGAAGAAACGGAAACGGACTTGTTCGGCGAACAGGCCGTCCTCTGCGGCGGTATCTGCCAGCTCATCACCAACGGCTTCGAAACGCTCGTCGCCGCAGGCTATCAGCCGGAAATCGCCTACTTTGAAACGTTCCACGAAATGAAGCTCATCGTCGACCTCATGTACGAAGGCGGCATGGCCAAGATGCGCAAGTCCATCAGCGACACGGCGGAATACGGCGACTACACGGCCGGCCCGAAGGTTATCCCGGCTGAATCGAAGGCGGCTATGCAGAAGATCCTGAGCGATATCCAGGACGGCACCTTCGCCAAGGACTGGCTCCTGGAAAACAAGGCCGGCGGCCGGGCCCACTTCATGGCGATGCGCCGCCAGCATGCGGAACACCCGATCGAACAGGTCGGCGCGAAGTTGCGCGACATGATGCCGTGGCTTCATGAAAACGACACCAACGACTAATCATTCCAATACATAGAAAAGAGGGTATGTGCCTATGAAAATGACCGGAGCACAAGCGATCATCGAAAGCTTGAAACGTGAACAAGTACAAGTCGTCTTCGGCTATCCCGGCGGATCTGTTCTGACCTTGTACGATGAATTATACAAAGCCAAATTTCCCCATATTTTAACAGGCCACGAACAGGGCGCCGTCCACGCTGCCGACGGCTACGCCAGGGCGACGGGCAAGGCGGGCGTATGCTTCGCCACGTCGGGCCCCGGCGTGTGCAACATGGTCACGGGTATTGCGACGGCCAACATGGACTCTATCCCTCTCGTCGTCATCAGCGGGCAGGTCGCGACGACCCTCATCGGCCGCGATTCCTTCCAGGAAGCCGACATTTCGGGGATTACGACGCCTATTACGAAGCACAATTACCTGGTAAAGAACGTCAAGGACCTGCCCCGCGTGCTACGGGAAGCCTTTTACATCGCCACGACGGGCCGGCCCGGCCCGGTCCTCGTCGACGTAGCCAAGGACGTATTCGACGCCGAATTCGACTATGAATATCCCGAAACGGTAGAGCTGCGGGGCTACAGCGGCGTATATACGGGGCAGGCTTACGATATCGACCGCACCGTGGCGGCGCTGGAACAGGCGAAGCGCCCCGTCCTCCTGACGGGTGGCGGCATCATCCTCGCCGATATGGCCGCTCCCCTGTGGGACGTCGTCCAGAGAACGCAGGTGCCGGTCATTACGTCCCTCATGGGCAAGGGGGCCGTGCCCGATTCGTACGACGCCCATCTGGGCATGATAGGCATGCACGGCTCGTACGCCGCCAACATGGCCGTGACGAAGTGTGACCTGCTCATCGCCGTAGGCACGCGGTTTGACGACCGCATTACAGGCGACGTGGAAAACTTTGCGCCCAACGCCCAGATCGTCCATTTCGACATCGACAAGGTAGAAATCAACAAGATCGTCCATGCTGACATCAGCGTCAACGGCGACCTCCGCTGGTCCCTGCCGCTGTTTGACGAAAAGGTACGGCAAAGCGGCGTCGATTTCGCCGCCCAGTTCGCCGACTGGCGGAAGGAAGTCCTGGCCATGAACGAGGCTCATCCCTTTGCGACGCGGGACCTTCCCGACGCCGTATCGCCGCAGAAGCTGTTTGAAGCCGTCAACAGCCGTTTGGGCGCAGACGACTTCGTCGTCACCGACGTAGGCCAGCATCAGATGTGGGCCGCTCAGTTTTGCGACATTTCCAAGCCCCGCCACTTCATCACCTCCGGCGGCCTGGGAACTATGGGCTACGGCCTGCCGGCGGCCATGGGGGCTAAACTGGGATGCTCCGGCTCGACGGTTCTGCTGTTTACCGGCGACGGCAGCATCATGATGAACTGCCAGGAATTTGCGACGCTCCATAAGTACGGCGTCGACGTCAAGGTCATCGTCCTGCACAACAGCGTCCTCGGCATGGTAAACCAGTGGCAGCGCCTGTTTTATGGCCAGCATTATTCCCAGTCGGTCATCGCTGACAACCCGGATATTACGGCCGTATCGGGAGCCATGGGCGTGCCGGGGCGGACTGTCCGCAAGCCTGAAGAATTGGCACAGGGCCTGGACTGGCTCTTTGCCGCCGAAGGGGCGGCGCTGCTGGACGTCTACATTCCGGCCGATGAAAACGTATATCCCATGGTACCAGGCGGCAAGCGCCTGGACGAAATGGTCTTAGGAGGAGAAGCACAATGATGAGACAGCACTTGGCTATTTTAGCCGACAATAAACCGGGCGTACTCACCCACGTGGCCGGCCTCATCAGCCGCCGGGCCATCAATATCGAATGCATCAACGCCGGCTATACGGAAGAGCCGGACGTGACGCGCATCAACATCGTCGTATCTGTTGAAAACCGCTGGGAGCTCGACCAGGCCGTCAACCAGCTGGCCAAGCTCATCGACGTCATCAAGGTCGTCAACTTGGACGACGCGCCTCTCGTCAGCTACGAGCTGGCTATGGTCAAGGTAAAATGCGATACGCCGGCTGTGCGGGACGAGCTGACCAATATTGCCAACTTGTTCCACGCCAAGGTCGTCGACGTACAGCGCGACTCCCTTATTTTCCGCCTGACGGGACGGGAAGACCATATCGAGGCGCTGCTGCGGATGCTCGACGACTACGAGGTCATTGAAATCGCCAGAACGGGGCAGATTTCCTTGTCCCGCGGCGTCATCCCCGTCAAGCAGATGCGCATGAGATAATATACCCTATATACGAAAGGATAGTTGATATGAGAAGCGACGTAGTAAAAAAAGGAAGCACCCGTACGGCCCACCGCACCTTGTTTCACGCTATGGGCTACAGCGACGAAGATTTACAGAAGCCGTTGATCGGCGTAGTCAACGCCTTTAACGAAATCATTCCCGGCCATATGCACCTGCGGGAAATCGCCGAAGCCGTCAAGCTGGGCATCGCCGCCGCCGGCGGTACGCCTATCGAATTTCCGGCCATCGGCATCTGCGACGGCATCGCCATGGGCCACGACGGCATGAAATACCCGCTGGCCAGCCGCGAGCTCATCTGCGACTCCATCGAAGCCGTCGCCAACGGCCACGCCTTCGACGGCCTGGTCATGATTCCCAACTGCGATAAAATCGTACCGGGCATGCTCATGGCTGCCGGACGCATCAATATCCCGACAGTCGTCGTCAGCGGCGGCCCCATGCTGGCCGGACGCCACAAGGGGAAGGATATCAGCGTCAGCACCATGTTCGAAGCGGCCGGCAAGGTCGAATCGGGCCAGATGACGCCGGAAGAAATGCACCAGATGGAACACGAAGCCTGCCCGGGCTGCGGCTCCTGCGCCGGCATCTTTACGGCCAACACGATGAACTGCATGACCGAAGTCCTGGGTATGGGCCTTCCCGGCAACGGCACCATTCCGGCGGCTTATTTCGGAGCCCGCCGCATGCTGGCTAAGAAGGCCGGGGCCGTCGTCATGGAGCTGGTGAAGAAAAATATCTGCCCGCGGGACATCATGACGATGGAATCCTTTGAAAACGCCATCGCCGTCGACATGGCTATTGGCGGCTCGACCAATACGGTGCTCCACCTGCCGGCTATCGCCCATGAAGCGGGCCTCGACCTGCCGCTGCAGAAGTTCGACGAAATCAGCCGCAAGGCGGCATACATCTGCAAGATGAGCCCCGGCGGCACATACCACATGCAGGACTTGAACGAAGCCGGCGGCATCAGCGCCGTCATGAAGGAGCTGACGAAGCTGGGCATCATACATACGGAAGCCAGGACCGTGACGGGAACCATAGGCGAGCGCATTGACCAAGCGGATATCGAACGGCCTGACGTCATCCACAGCGTAGACAATGCTTACATGAACCGCGGCGGTATCGCTATCCTGTCGGGCAACCTGGCTCCCGACGGAGCGGTCATCAAGGAAAGCGCCGTCGAACCGGATTTGCTGGTCTACCAAGGCACGGCCAAGTGCTACGACTCGGAGGAAGAAGCTATCAAGGCGATTATCGGCGGCGACATCAAAGAAGGGAACGTCGTGGTCATCCGCTACGAAGGGCCGAAGGGCGGCCCGGGGATGCGGGAAATGCTCAACCCGACGGCAGTCATTACGGGCATGGGTCTGAAAGTGGCCTTGATTACGGACGGCCGGTTCAGCGGAGCCAGCCGGGGCGCGTGCATCGGGCACATTTCTCCGGAAGCGATGGAAGGGGGACCTATCGCGCTCATCGAAGACGGCGATATGATTTCCATCGACATCCCGAACCGCAAGCTGGAGCTGCTGGTCAGCGACGAAGAGCTGGCGGCCCGCAAGGCGGCCTGGAAACAGCCTGAGCCGAAGGTCAAGACGGGATACCTGTCCCGTTACGCCCGCTTGGTTACGTCGGCCAATACGGGAGCCGTATTGAAATAATTCCTTTCTTTGCAGGATACAGGATATACGACAAGCCCCGGCGCTCGGAAGCCGGGGCTTTGCTGTAGGCAATATACGCAGATGATCTGTACGTTAGGACCGAAGGGGGAGCGAGTCCTGCAGGGCCTGGCGCAGGTGCCCGATAAACTGCAGGCATTCTTCCGACAGCAGGGCGTCTTTCCGCTGCAGATAGCCGACGCAGAGATTCCACGGCACGTCCAAGGGGACAGGGACGATATCCGGCGGAATAAAGCCCTCGCTCAGGCAGCCCGTGCCGAGGCAGTAGCTGTCCGTATGGACGATGAGGTAGTTCATCGTCGCCCGGTCTTCGACGAAGATTTGGCGGGACGCACGGCGGAGGGTGAAATAGCTTTCCGTAATATCGAGAAGCGTATCGTCCTTGCGGAAGGTGATATAGGGGTAGGGCGCGAGCTGTTCCGGGCGCAGTGTGGAAAAGGCCGACAGGGGATGGCGTCTGCTGAGGATGACGTGCTCCGGCAGCGTCGCCAGCTGCGTGAAGACCAGCCCATAGGCGGCCAGCTTGCGCTCCAGTACGGCCTGGTTGAGGGATGAGGCGCACAAGATGCCGACGGATGCCGCACCGGAGCCGACTTGCTCGACGACGTCCGTTCCCTTTCCTTCGCGCAGGGCGATTTCATAGGAACGATCGGCCATCTCGCCGATCAAAGCGGCCAGGGCCGGCGTGACGAAGTGGTAATGCTGCGAGGCGATGGTCAATTTCAGCGGCGTCGGCTCGTGTTTGCCGGTAAAACGACTGCGCACGGCGTCGGCCTGCTCGACGAGGAGCCGGGCGTACGATGCCAGCTCTTTGCCTTCCGGCGTAAAGTCGACGCCGCGGTTCGTCCGCTTTAAAATCGTGATGCCCAACTCTTTTTCCAGCTCGCGCACGGCCTTCGTAATGCTCGGCTGGGTGACGAAGAGGCGTTTCGCCGCTTCCGTGAGGGAACGGCACCTCTCGATTTCCATGATATAACGACATTGCTGCAAGGTCATACATTTCATCCTTTCGGGTTGCTGATATAACTTCATTCTATGGCCGGGCATGAATAATGTCAAATTTCTTTTTGACCTATCGTATGGTATGCTTGTAGTACAGAGAGGCAAAGGAGACCATAGCAATATGAAGTATATCGTTCGTCCCTATCGGCGCGGCGAAGAACAGTACGTCGCCGACGCCCATTGCCGGCTGAATACGGCTGGGGGCCGGCTTTTACGGAGTATGCTGCAAAGATCGCCGTGGATTTTGCCGGCGCGCAGCAGGAGGGGGAAGCCCTTTGGGTAGCCGAGTGCGGCGGCAGGCTGATTGGCAGCGTCATGCTTTGCCAGAGCGGCGAGGCCGGCGAAGGGCAGGTTCGGCTGTTTTTAGTGGAGCCGGACTACCGGCGCTGCGGCGTCGGGTCGGCTTTAATGAAGGTGGTGTTAGACGGGGCAAAGGAAATGGGATATACCCGCCTCATGCTCTGGTCGGCAGAGCCCCTGACCGACGCGATACGCCTGTACGAGAGGGCAGGATTTCATATAACGGAACGAGTGAAAATACGGAATGGCGTCCTGACGGAGACCTGGTATACGAAATAAAGATGGTCAAGGAGTGTCTGTAAGACGCCGTGAGAAGGGGAGTGCCCTATGGAACTGATAGCATTTTTATCGTATACCTTCGTCATGGCCTTCACGCCGGGGCCTAATAACCTCATGGCTATGTCCGAAAGCCGGCGTCTCGGCTTTCGCGGCGCAGCGCCCCTGCTGTGGGGGCTGTTCGTCAGCTTTTTTATCTTAAACGGCGTGATTTATGGATGCATTCATTCCTTGCAGGCGGCCCTGCCGTGGATAGAAATTCCCTTAAAGGCCGTCGGCTCGGCGTATATCTTATTTTTGACCTATAAGATGTTCGCGCCGTCGGCAGGCGGCGGCAGCGGCAAGGCCGTCGACAAGGGGAAACGGTTTCTGGCCGGCATGCTGCTGAACTTTACGAATGTCAAGGTCATGATCTTCCTGCTCATCGGCTACACGTCGTTTCTCCTGCCCGTATATACGAGCGAAGGCCTCATCGTCGGCCTGGGAATCGTCATGTGCCTGGCCTGCGCGGCGTCCAATGTCGTCTGGGCTTTAGCCGGCGCGGCGCTGGACCGTTTCTTTAAAAACTATGAACGCCTTTTAAACTGGATATTGGCGGCTCTCCTCGTCTTTTCCGTCATAGAAATATGGCTGTAGACAGGGATGCTGCAGCAGAGGAATACCCCGACAGATTGCGTGAAGACAAGCTGTCGGGGTATTTCTATGCCCTTTGGCTGTTTGGTCATGGCGATGACCTCAGTGGGAGCGGAGTGAATTTGGGACAATAAAAAATGCTCGTATCGTATTTTAAGCGATAAAACATAGGCATTAGACATAATAAAAAACGGGGTGTAAACTAAAGTCATCCTAAGGAGAATAAAAAATTAAAAGCCTTATTTTTAGGATTACTAGTGTAGTTTCTTAACTATTTATTTAAAGGAGAGAGATTCGATGATGAAAAAAGTAACGGCTGCTATCGTATTATGCTTGATGAGCGCGTCTGCCTTTGCCGCCGCGCCGGCCTTTGATTCACCTGAACAGGAAGCTGCCCATTACCAACAGGAACGGGCAAGACAGGCCTTTGAAGAACGATATACTAACCAGACCGCTTCGGAATGCGCGTCGTATTACGCCGTACGGGCTTTTGACTCGCCGGAGCAGGAAGCTGCCCATTACCAGCAGGAACAGGCAAGACAGGCCTTTGAAGAACGATATACCAACCAGACTGCTTCGGAAAACGCGTCGTATCATGCCGTACGGGCCTTCGATTCGCCGGAGCAGGAAGCGGCCTATTATGACCGGGTTGCCGAACGGGAAGCCTTTGAAGCGTTGTTTCATCAGCCCAGCTACAATTAATTGGCGCCAGACAGATGGAACCTTGCCGATCTGTAAAAATGCTTGCGCCGTATTTCTTTTTATTTGAAACAAGCATTAGCCCCGTTGTCATGAAAGGGATACAATATCGGTAGAGGCAAGGCGCCGGACGGCGACTGCTTGCCATATACATAACGTTTTGTATTAACCTGTAATAAAATGAGGAGGAGCTTGCTATGCGTGAGGGATTCACATATACGCGGCGGGAGTTTTTGAAAAAAGCCGGATTAGCCGGCGGCGCCATGGTCATGGCCAATGTAGCCGGCGGCATCCCGTCGGCTGCGGCGGCGATGGAAGAAGAGAAGGGCGCTGCGGACGAATTATTGAAGGGAGTCTGCGACATCCACATCCATGCCGCGCCGGACGTGCGGGAGCGGTGCATCAATGAGTTTGATTTCGCCTGCAAGGCCAAGAAGCTGGGCTATCGGGCCGTCATGTACAAGTCGAACGAATGGAGCTGCCACGACCGGGCCTATCTCATCCGCCAGTCCCTGCCGGATTTTGAAGTGTTCGGCAGCTTCTGCATGAATTACGCCGTCGACGACAAAATCAACGTCCACGCGGCGAAGATGGCCGTGGAAACGACAGGGCACTGCTGCAAATGCATCTGGATGCCGACGATGGCCGCCGTATATCCTAACGCCGTCGAAGGCCGCGCGGGACAGGGGATTCCCGTCGTCTAGGACGGCAAGGTCCTGCCGGAGGTCGTGCAGGTCATGGAAATCTGCGCCGACCACGACATCATCTTTGCGACGGGCCATTCGTCGCCTCAGGAGAGCCTGCTCATGGCGGCCAAGGCCAAGGAAGTGGGCGTACATAAATTCGTCGTCACCCATGTCAATTCCCTGATTTGGCGCATGACGGCCGATGACATCAAGCGCTGCGTCGATCTGGGCGCATATATCGAGCTGTGCTACCTGCCCCGCGTGTGGGGAGCCGGCACGGCGATGAGCCAATATGAACGGGAATCAGCCCGGGATTTTATGAATTACGTTTCCGTCGCGCCGGAACGGAGCTTTATTTCTACCGATATGGGCCAGGCGAACATGCCCGACCCGTCGGAAGGGATGCGGGCCTGCATCGGCGAGCTGCTGGACGGCGGCGTGTCCCAGCGTGTCGTCGATACGCTGGTGCGGCGGAATCCGGCCTACTTACTCGGACTGGAGGGATAAGGAAATGGCGATGAACCGACGAGATTTTCTCAAAAGCGCGGCCCTGACCGTCGCCGCCGGCATGGTCATGGGGCCGACGGCCTTAGCCAAGGATACGACGGGAAGCGGTGCGGAAGACGGCAAAGACATATTAAATTACAATCCTAAGATGAAGTACCGGCCTATGGGCCAGACCGGCGTCAAAGTATCGGCCTTGGGCTTCGGCATGCTGCGCCTGCCCATGCTGGCCGACGGCAAGACCGTCGACATGAACCAGACCGTCGATATGGTCCATCGGGCCATCGACGGCGGCGTCAACTACATCGACACGGGACGGGTGTATCTGGGCGGACAGAGCGAGCTGGCCGTAGGCAAGGCCCTGGCCAACGGCTGGCGCGACCGGGTATACGTCACGTCGAAGTCGCCGTGGTGGATCATGGAGACGCCCGACGATTTTGAAAGGATGTTTGACGAATCGCGGCGGGCTATCGGCACGGACGTCATCGACTTTTACCATATTCACATGATCATGCACCGCGGCTGGAAGGAAAAGGTCATTCCCTTCGGCCTTATTGAAAAGATAGAAAAGCTGAAAGCTCAGGGCAAAATCCGCTTCATGGGATTTTCCTTCCACGACCGGCTGGAGCTGTTTAAGGAGGTCGTCGAAGCGGCGGACTGGGATTTCTGCCTTATTCAGCATAATTATCTGGATTACGAATACGAAGCCGGCGTATTGGGGCCGAAGTATGCGGCGGCAAACGGCATGGGCCTGGCCGTCATGAAGCCGGCGCGGACGGGCTTTTTGGCGAATCTTCCCGAGTCCATGCGCGAGGCACTGGCCTCAACGGGCATCCACAAGCCCGATAACGAATGGGCCTTGGATTACCTGTGGGATATTCCCGAAGTCAGCGTCGCCGTCAGCGGCATGGGCTCCATGAAGGACGTAGAAGCAAACCTGCAGTACGCTGCAAAGGCCAAACCCAACATGCTGACGCCGGACGAACGGGAAGCCCTGGGGCGGGCGATCCGGGCCTACCGCGAAATGCCGGGCCATATCGACTGCACGGGCTGCTATCAATGCATTCCCTGCCCGGAAAACGTAGCCATCGGCTATATCTTCGCCTACGTGTACAACAACTATTTGCTCCATAAAGATTTGAAACGGGCCATGTTCGACTACACGACGTCCATGTCGCCGATCCAGCGCGGCGACCCGGCTTCATCTTGTACAAACTGCGGCCAATGCCTGGCCAAGTGCCCGCAGGGATTGGATATTCCAGCCTTGTTAAAACGAGTCGAAGGGGCCTTTGGAAAATAGGATGCAATAAAAAAATCGGAGTCAGACGAAAGTGTCTGCTCCGATTTTTTGTCGTGTTATTGCGTTACGGGGATAGGCAGTTCGTTGGTAATGATCTTTGCCCCGCCTTCGGTCGTCTTGACGTCCAGCTTGGAAATGCTGCCGCGGACGGCTTCGATGTCCGTAGGAATCCGCTTGTACGGCAGCTTGGCTAGGACCTCGTCCATGGCCTTCCCTAAGATTTCGTAGGGATTGTTGAGGATAGACGCCGATTCCCGTTCGCGGCCGCGGGAGCTGTAGCTCTTCAGCGTGTCCTGCTGGCGGTCGTAGGCGTAGACCGAGAGGTAATAAGCGCAGTCTGTGACGATTTCGCCGTCGAAGCGGAAGAAGAATTGGTACTGCCGCCAATACCAGGTCTGGACGACGGGAACGACGACGACGTCGGCGTTGTATTTATCTGATAAAGCCCGCATGGTGTCGATGGTAATATCGTCGGGAGTGAGCTGTTCCTGCGCCTCTACGCGGTCCCAGTAGGGGATGCGGAACGGTTCTCTCAGCCGTTTCAGCATGTACTGCGCTTCGGCTCCCCGCTGCGTCGTAGATACGATGAGGGCCGTGCGCATGTTGTCAAAGCGCGGCTCGCTGTCAGCGGCGAAGGCCGACGCCGTCATAGTGAACAATGCCAGGATGAGAAGCAGGAACTTTTTCATAGGAAAGACCTCCTATCAGAAATTACCGGTGTCGTTTAAGAGGGGACGCACGTTGTCGGCCCGGGGAATATACCGTTCCAGCGTAGCCAGCATGGCGTCCTTATCCATCGGCAGGGTGCCGCCGACGGGGACAAGGTTGGACACGTGATTGCTGCGGAAAATGCAGGGATTTTTCATGTCCGTATGGCTCAGAATCATATGGAGCTCTTCGAGGAAGCCCCGGGCCGTGAGAGGCGTAAACTTGCCTGTGACGACTTCTTCGTACAGCGGCACGTTGCCGGGGATGATGAGGGTCAGGGCGCTGAGCATGGTCGGGTTGATGGCCGATACGACTTCTGCCGTATGAAGGGCGTGCTCCTTTGTCCGCTCCTTGCCGCCCAGGCCGATGAGGATCATGGCCGACAGCTTCATGCCGGCGTCGAGGGCCTTTTTGCCGGCTTTGACAGTCAGCGCGCCTGTCGTGCCTTTCTTGACGTGGCGCAGGACTTCATCGTCGCCGCTTTCGATGCCCATGTACACGATGCCCAGGCCGGCTTCGCGCAGGCGCTTCAGGTCTTCCGGCGATTTGCGGTTCAGGTCGGCCGGCGTGGCGTAGGCCCCGATGCGGTTAATATTGGGGAACGTAGCATAGCATTTTTTCAGAATATGGATCAAATCGTCCGTCGGCAGGACGAGGGCGTCGCCGTCGGCGAGGAAGACGCGGCGCACGAAGGGGTAGGCCTGGGCGGCCCGCTCGATAATGCCGTCGATTTCCTCGAGGGAACGGACGCGGTATTTGGAATCTTTGTACATCGCACAGAACGTGCACATATTATGGGAACAGCCGATAGTCACCCGCAGGATAAAGCTGCGCGCTTCGCTGGGCGGCCGGAATACGAGGCCTTCTGCGTTATCAATCATCATATAAGCAAACCATCCTTTCTCATGTATATTATACACAATTATACGCATATAAGTAAAATTTTCAAATAGTTTTTTCGGTCTGGCCATGGCAGGAAATGGCAGGGACAAAGAATCACGCCGCCTGAGGACAGCTATGCAAATTTATAATCGTACCGCCCCTTTGAAGCCTTTGCGTTATATGATACAATAAAAATGATATTTCTTTTTAATACTATTTGCTTTTTGAGCGGAGGTGACTGTTTCCTTCGGGAAACGCTGTACTTGGATTATTTTGAGATAACTTTCAACATCATTTTGATTTTAGCCTTAGTCGTGCTGAACGGTTTCTTCGTAGCGTCGGAGTTTTCCATCGTCAAGATGCGCCCGTCGCGAGTCGATACGCTGCTTAAGGAAGGGAATAAGAGCGCCGTATACGCCCGCACGGTGACGGAGCATCTGGACGCCTACCTGTCGGTGACGCAGCTGGGCATTACCCTGGCCTCCCTGGGGCTGGGCTGGATCGGCGAGCCTGCCGTGGCCAAGATGCTGGCGCCGGTGTTTCATTTTTTCCAGGTGCCCGTACAGCTGGAGCACACGCTGGCCTTTATCGTCGGCTTTTCCCTGATTACGGCCTTGCACATCGTATTGGGCGAGCTGGTGCCGAAATCCCTGTCGATTCAGAAGACCGAAGCCGTGGTGTTGTTCGTATCGCGCCCGCTGATTCTGTTTAACAAGCTCATGTACCCGGCCGTCTGGACGCTGAACCATATCGCCAACTGGACGCTGCGCCGCATGGGCATACAGGCTGCCAGCGAGGCGGAAGAAGCTCATAACGAAGAAGAAATCCGCATTTTGATGAAGGAAAGCTATAAATACGGCTATATCGACAGAAGCGAGCTGACCTATCTCGACAACGTCTTCGATTTTTCCGACCGCAGCGCCGGCGAGATCATGGTGCCCCGTACGGATATGGTCTGCCTGTATCTGGACGACAGCTTCGACGACTGCGTCGAGACGGCCCTGAACGAGCGCATGACCCGCTACCCTATCTGCGACGGCGACAAGGATCACATTATCGGGTTCCTGCACATCAAGGACTTGCTGCGGTCCTTAAAGGACGGGAAAAAATCGGACTTGCGGACCTTGGCCCGCGACGTGCTGGAAGTGCCGGTCTTCATGCCTATCAGCAAGCTCCTGCGCCAGCTCCAGAAGGAACGGAAGCAGCTGGCTGTCCTCATCGACGAGTACGGCGGTACGGCCGGCATGGTGACGATCGAAGATATCCTGGAAGAGCTCGTCGGCGATATTCAGGACGAATTTGACGAGGAACGGCCGGAGGTAGAGGAAAAGACCGATAAGATCTACTCCGTCGATGGCAAGATGCTGCTGGAAGACGTAAACGACTTGTTCGAGCTGGAGCTGGAAGACCAGCAGTGCGATACTATCGGCGGCTGGGTCTACACGCAGCTCAACACGCAGCCCGAAGCCGGCCAGATGGTCAAGCTGCCCAAGGCGGAAATTTACGTGGAAGAAGTGGAAAATCTCCGCATTACGCGCTTGAAGATCAAGCTGCTGAGCGAGCTGGACGACGTCAGCCAGGATATGCTCGACGAGCAGCTGAACAAGGATTGACGGGCCTCCGCCCTTCGGCGCTGCCGGATAGATGATACGTTTTACTGACTTTAAAATATAAAGTTAAACGATTAATTTATTTAGTAAACTTCGTAAAATCTTAAAAATGTATTGACTTTGAAGGATTTAAGCGTATAATAAGCTTCAACGAATACAAAACAGTGTTGATTGGGAATAGTACTGCTGCCGCAGAAATTACAGAGAACCGGCCGTATGCTGAGAGGCGGGATGGAAGCGCTGCAGGAAGTCGCCCAGGAGCAGCTGCCCGAACGCTTATCTTTCCGGTTAGTAGACGCAGCCGGCAGGCATCCGTTATCATGCCGGGCATTAAAAGGATTTTCCGGAGATGCCGACGAGGGGTCCCGACGGGCAACAAGAGTGGTACCGCAGAGTATATGATACTTTGTCTCTTTTTGAGGCAAAGTATTTTTTTTCGCCAATCGCCGTTTTGCTGTTCGTTATACGTAAGATAGGGGTACAGAAAGGGGTTTTTTGTATGATGAAATGGATTGGAATGCTGAGTGGATTTGTTGGACGGTATTTGACGTATATCGTCTTCTTGGTCGTCCTTTGGGCGTACTTCATGCCCGGCGCGTTTTTGTGGTCCGTGCCCCATACGGTTACGCTTCTCGGCATTATCATGTTCGGCATGGGCATGACCCTGCACGCCAAGGATTTCAAGCTGGTCATCCAGCGGCCGAAGGAAGTGCTCATCGGCTGCACGGCTCACTACACGATTATGCCCATCGTGGCCTATGCCCTGGTGCTGGCCTTTGACCTGACGCCGGAACTGGCCGTCGGCATGGTATTGCTCGGTTCCTGCCCCAGCGGCACGGCGTCCAACGTCATGAGCTTTCTGGCCAAGGGAGACGTCCCCCTGGCCGTATCGATTACGACGGTCTCGACGCTGCTGGCGCCGATTATGATGCCCTTTATCGTCTGGGCCCTGGCAGGCCAGTGGGTCGAAGTCTCGTTCTTGGCCATGGCCATGACCGTCATGAAGGTAATTCTCGTGCCGCTGGCTGCCGGCCTGATCGTTCACAAGATCATCGGTGAAAAGCACATCGCTTTGTTGTCCAAGGTACTGGTCCTCATTTCGGCCTTCGGTGTGCTGACCATCGTCGGCGGCGTCATCGCCATCAACGGCGCGAAGATTTTGGAATTGGGCTTCTTCATGGTCCTCATCGTATTGGCCCATAACCTGTTCGGCTTCGGCATCGGCTACTTCGTGACGGGCAAGCTGGGCCTGGGACAGCGTCAGCGCCATTCCGTTACGCTGGAAGTAGGCATGCAGAACGACGCCCTGGCTATTTCCCTCGTGTCGGTATTCTTTGCTCCCGCCGTGGCGATTCCCGCGGCTATCGGCGCGGCTATTCACCAGGTCACGGGTTCGATTCTGGCTGGTATCTTCGCCCGCAAGATGGACGCCATAGAAGCGCGGAAGGCCACCGCAGCGGAAGCCGTACCGGCGCCGGCCCACCACTGAGCCGCTGCACTTTGATAGAATACTATTTGTGGCGTAAAAAACAGCGTATGTCCGATAAAAGGGGAATGGACATACGCTGTTTTGCATATCTTAGGTTTTGAAATTTTTGTATACTACGCAGGCGATAAAGAGAAGCCCGGCGTAACCGATGGCCGGATAGAGGACGGCGACTAAGCGGCCGAAGGAAAAGAGGCTGACGACATAGGTAAACAGGGCGACGGCGACGGCAAAGGCGACGTTGCCTTGTTTTCCCCAGCAGGTGACTCGGCTGCAGATGGACCACATCATGACGGATGACGAGGAAAAGATGCCCAGGAGCAGCGTGATGGAAAAGGCCGCGCCCAACAGGGGATGGAGTTTTTGCGCCAGGTACAGGACGGGGATGTCCAGTCCTGCGGCGGCATTGCCGTTCAGCAGGATAGCCGTGGTCATGACGGCGATGCAGAGGATGACGACGAAGGCACCCAGGAACGCGCCGGCCCGCAGCTCTTGCTTGGAAGTGGCGGAAACGCCCAGGCGGGTGAAGTACATGCTGGGCGGAAAGAAATTCAGGCTCAGGTGCAGGACGGCGCTCAGAAACCAGTTGGGCGCCGCCTGATAGGGGGTGAGGGCTGATTCATAGCTTTCTATTTGGGAAAATTGGCCGTAATCGGCGGCGATGGCGCCGCAGCCGATGGCTAAAGAAAAGACGATGATAACCGGCCCGATAGAGGAAATGACCTGGATGAGGCGCTCGAAGCCCATGAGGTAGGCCGCCAGCAGCAAGCCGGTCATGACGGCGGAGCCGAGAGGCTGGGGCACGCGGTAATATTCGTACAAGGTCGCTCCTGCGCCGGCGACGAGGACCGGCATGAGCAGGATCAGCGTGGCGATGATGAGCCACGTATAGACGAGGCCGAGCCTTTGGCCGCAGAAAAATTGAAAGTGATTAAAGCCCGGTTCTTTTTTGTGTTCGAAGCCTGTCCGCATCAGCAAGTAGGCCATTCCTAAAAAGCCGACTAAATTGACGGCGACAGCCCCGTACCCATAAAGGCCGAAGCTGGCGTAAAACCGCAGCATTTCCTGGCCCGTAGCGAACCCTGAGCCGATGACCCAGGCGATGAAGGCTCCGGCGATGCGGATGCTGTTTCTGATGTCGAAGGTGCTGGCAGGCATGGGAATCCTCCTTTACATTACCGGGAAGGCCACTGTACTACGATGAGGAAGACCGTGGCCAGGATGCAGACGAAGCCGGCGAGCTCGACGGGGTGGAAGGCCGTGCCCAGCCAGGCGGCAGAGACGACGGCCGCTGTTACCGGTTCCAGCGTGCCGATGAGGGTGGATTTCATCGGGCCGACGAGGCGGATGCCCTGTACGAAGAGCGTAAAGGACAAGGCCGTGCCGACGAGGATGATAAAGGCGACGGTGAGCCAGCCGACGGCGTCCAGCTCCGGCGTCATGCCCCAGGCCTGCACGCCCAGGCAGAGGGCGGAGCCGCCGATAATCATGCCTGCGGCGTTGACCGGCACGGCGCCCCACTGGATGGCCAGGCCCTGGGACAGGGTGGGGTAAGCGACGCAGCCGACGGCTCCGATGAGGCCCCACGTCAGCCCTTGGGGAGACAGGACCATCGTCGACGGGTTGCCGTTCGTCGCGACGAGGAATACGCCCAGAACGGCCAGGGCGACGGAGACGAGCTCGCGGGCCGACGGCCTGCGGCGGAAGCGGACGGCCAGGAAAAAGGACATGAGGACGACGTTGAGGGTCTGCAGCACCGTCGCCGTCGCCGAATTGGAATATTTGATGGCCGTCAAATAGGAATACTGGCAGAGCAGGAGTCCGAAAATCGACAGGAGGAGAAGATTGCGGAGGCTGGCCGGGTCGTGAAACATGCCGCAAAAGGCAGCCCGCTGCTTCGGGAAAAACAGGACTAGGAGGACGACGCCGGCGGCGATCATGCGCAGCGCCGTAATCCAGGCCGAGTCGACGACGTAGTGGGTGAAGAGATATTGGCTGACCGTACCGTTGACGCCCCAGGTGACGGCGCCGAGGACGCAGTATAGAATGCCTTTATAAAGAGACGATAGAGCCATACTGTAACAAACTTCCTTTCACGTGTATGTTTAATCAGTATAGCATACCTTGACGGAAACGGGAATAAACGATACCAATTTCTTGACCTCTGCTAAGGGGCGTGCTACAATTCGTGTACTACACAGAAGGGGAGGATGACATCGTGCTGAGTCAACAGCTGCAAGTCTTTTTACAAGTCGCAGACAGCGGCAGTTTTGCCAAGGCTGCCCAGCGCCTTTTCGTCACGCCGGCGTCGGTCATGAAGCAGATGAACGCCCTGGAGCGGCGGTTGGGCCTTACGCTGCTGATGCGGAACAATCAGGGCGTTTCGCTGACGGCGGCAGGCCGCTCCCTGTATGAAGACGGCCTGAGGCTGCAGGCCTATGCCGCCGACGCCGTGACCCGGGCGAAGCAGGCCGGCGGCCGGGACGGCGTGACGATCCGCGTCGGATCTTCCCTGCTCAACCCCAGCAAGGTGCTGACGGACCTGTGGGCTCCGCTGCGCGAAACCTATGGGAACTATACGTTCCGCATCGTCCCCTATGAAGATACGAAGGAACAGATTCTGTCGGTCATCACTTCCCTGGGCGACCGCATCGACGTCTTAGTGGGCTCCTTCAACTCCCGCAGCATGCAGGCCAGGGCCAATTACCTGCCCTTGGGGACGTATCGGTTCTGCATCGCCCTTCCTGAAGGCCATCGCCTGGCGTCGCGGAAGACCCTGACGCTGGACGACCTTCACGGCGAGCGCGTCGTCATGGTAAAAAGCGGCGATACAGAGCAGATAGACGAGTTTCATCGCCTGCTGAAGCGGGAGCATCCCCAGATTATCATCGAAGAGGCAAGCTATTATTACGACGTCGATACGTTCAATCTCTGCGGGCAGCAGGGCTTGCCCCTCTTGACGCTGGACGCCTGGGCAGGCGTGCATCCCTCGCTGATTACGCTGCCCCTCGTCGATTTGGATTACGGCGTTTCCTACGGGATTTTATATGCCCGGAAACCGTCTGAGGCAGTGCGGGGATTTATCGACATCATTCGGCGGCACGTTGCCGGCTCGGCAGAATAAAATATGATATATGACACACAGGGTCGGTCCTTGCGGGGCCGGCCCTGTGTGCTGTATGGAGAAGTATGGGTTACTTGTAAGACTATGCTGGTAAATAGTTCTTAGGATTGAACGCATATTGCGTTGACTTCACTCATGTACCTTATACGCATTCAGCAGCATGTCGCCCATGCCCGGCGTTTCCGGGTCGTGGCTGCCCTTTCCCGTATCGAGGCCGCGTATCCGCACCATGTCCTCGTCGGTCAGGGAAAAATCGAAGATGGCGATATTGTCGGCCATGTGCTGAGGATTGGTCGACTTCGGCAGGACGACGAAGCCTTCCTGTACTTCGAAGCGCAGGATGATTTGGCCGGCTGTCTTATTGTATTTATGGGCCAGGGCCGTGACGAGGGGATGGGTGAGAAGGGCTTCGTCGCCGTGGCCTAAGGGGAAATAGGCTTCCAGTGCTGTGCCGCAGGTATCTAATGCTTCACGAAGCTGTTTCTGCTGGAAGAAGGGATGGCATTCGACTTGGTTTACTGCCGGCATCGTGTCGAACTGGGGAACGAAATGGTTCCAGATGTTGGGCGTCATGTTGCTGACGCCGATGGATTTGATCTTTCCGGCTTTTTGGGCGTCTTCCATGGCTTTCCATGCGCCGGGCACGTCGCCGTAGGGCTGATGAATCAGGTACAGGTCTATGTAGTCGAGGCCCAGCTTTTTCAAGGACGCATCGATGCCCTTGCAGGCGGCGTCGTAGCCGTAGTCCTGAAGCCAGAGCTTGCTGGTGACGAATATTTCGTCACGGGGGATGCCGCTGTCACGGACGGCCCGGCCAACTTCGTCTTCATTGAAATAGGCCGCCGCCGTGTCGATGTGGCGGTAGCCGAGATGCAGGGCCTTCGTCACGGCGTCATAGGTGCTGCCGTCGTTGGGAATGAGAAATACGCCGAAGCCGACGGCGGGGATAGTATTTCCATCACGTAAGGTTATGTATTCCATCTGAGTATCCTCCTTGGTATACAGGTTATTCGTTCAGCCAGCAGGCGAGCTGATGCACTTGTTCTAAGTAATCGGGCCGGTTTGCGACGTCGCCGGCATTGGGGATATGGTTGAAGATGAGGGTTTGAAATTGTTCGGCTCCCATTTGGCAAAAGCCGCTTACTGTCCAATCGGCATATTTTTTTACCTCCTCTTTGGGGCTGTCCCAGAAGGAGCAGACGAGGGCCGCTTTTTTGCCGTATTTCGCCGTATTGGACATGCCCTTTTTACTGAAATCGAACCAGGGATAGAACCGCTCGATAAACAGCTTTGCCAGCGACGATACCTGCTGGTTGTAAATGGGAGTGGCGACGACAATGGCGTCGCAGGCCTCGATGACCGGCAGCAATTTCGTAATGTCGTCGTCCTGCACGCAGCGTTGGCCCTCCGTTCCCTGGCAGGCGCCGCAGGCTTTGCAGTACCGGCAGTCTTTGTCCCGCATGGTAAAGACGACGACGCGCTGGTCTTTCAGATCTTCCGCTAAATTTTGAGTGATGATTTCCGAGTTGCCCTTGGCTCTGGGGCTGGCGTTGACTAGTAAAATCGTTTTCATGATGTATCCTTTCTGTTTACTCGTGAATTTTATGACGGTTTAAGAACTGGACGACATCGAGGTTCAAGTGGTCGATGATTTCCGTACGTCCCGTGTCCAAGGCGGCGATTTGGGACATGTCTTCGCTGTCGAGCTCGAAGTCCCAGACGTCCATGTTTTCGATGAGCCGGTTCTTGTGAACCGTCTTGGGGATGACGATGACGCCGCGCTGGAGGGTAAAGCGCAGGGCGACCTGGGCGACGGTTTTGCCGTGCTTTGCGGCGATGCCTTTCAGGATGGGATTATTCCAAATGTCGTGGCCGCCTTCGGCGAAGGGACCCCAGGCCATGGGCGCGACGTGCAGCTTTTTCATGACGTCCAGGTCGTAGGCGCGCTGATAAAAGGGATGGCATTCGATCTGGTTGACGGCCGGAAGGATGTCGGCGTTTTCGCAGAGGTCGGCCAGCCGGTCGGGATAGAAATTGGAAACGCCGATAGCCCGGATGGTTCCTTGGCAGCACAGTTCCTGCAATGCCCGCCATGAGCCGTAATAGTCGGACAGCTGCTGATGGAGCAGTACTAAGTCGATATAGGGCATGTCCAGCTTTTCGAGGGAGGCGGCGACGGCGCGCTTCGTCTGTTCATAGCCGAAGTCCTGCACCCAGACCTTCGTCGTGATGAAGATGTCTTCGCGGGGAATGCCGCTTCGCTTGACGGCGCGGCCGACGGCTTCTTCGTTTCCGTAGGCGGCGGCCGTGTCGATGAGGCGGTAGCCGGCGCGCAGGGCGTCCCGTACGATTTGTTCGCAGCGGGACGCGTCGTCTATTTGAAATACGCCGAGGCCGAGTATGGGCATTGCGACGCCGTTGTTGAGGGTTACTGTGTTCATGTTTGTCGCTCCTTTTGCTATGACGATTGAAAAACTGTGTATATCTATATTGTAAGGTGCCCGTCTCTGCTGGGGAATAACCAAAAAAGCTACGACGTATTGACTAAAGGTAAATGCAGAATTGTCAAAGCGCTGCAGACGGCAGACGAAAAACAGCCGCCTGTATCAGGCGGCTGTCGCTGCAATAAGCATATTTACTTTTTCTTGCCGTGTTTCTGTTCGAAGGCGATCATATGGGCTTCTTCTTCGCTGTGGCCTTCGGCCTGGGCCTGGGCGATGAGGGAGACCATTTCTTCGTACGCTTCGGGGATGACTTTCGTAATCCGCGATACGGTGTCTTCCCAGTTTTCCAGCAGCATGTGGCCGAGGTTGCTGTCCGTGTAGGCGACGTGCTTTTCCAGAAGCGATTTGACAAACTGCTGTTCGTCCGGGTCGGTCAGGTCTTCCAGCTTGACCAGGTCGGGGTTGCACTTGGCCGGCTCTAAGTCGTAGACATAGGCGATGCCTCCGGACATGCCGGCGGCGAAGTTGCGTCCCGTGCTGCCGAGGATGAGGACCCGGCCGCCAGTCATGTATTCGCAGCCGTGGTTGCCTACGCCTTCGACGACGGCTGTCGCGCCGCTGTTGCGGACGCAGAACCTTTCGCCTGCCGTGCCGTTGATGTAGGCTTCGCCGCTCGTCGCGCCGTAGAAGGCGACGTTGCCGATGATGATGTTGTCTTCAGCCGGGAAGACGGAGCCCCGCGGCGGCGATACGATGATCTTGCCGCCTGACAGGCCCTTGCCGACGTAGTCGTTGGCGTCCCCTTCAAGGGATAAGGTCAGGCCCTTGGGGATGAAGGCGCCGAAGCTTTGGCCGGCAGAGCCGACGAAGGACAGGCTGATCGTATCCTCCGGCAGCCCCTTTTCGCCGTAGCGCCGCGTGATTTCGCTGCCCAAGAGGGCGCCGGTGACGCGGTCCGTGTTTTTGATGCGCAGGCGGGCGCAGATGTGCTTTTTCTGTTCCAGCGCCGGCCGGCACATGCGGATAAGCTTGGACATGTCCAGGGTGGCGTTGATGCCGTGATCCTGGTCCATAGTGCAGTGGTGGCCTACGGAAGCGTCCGTATAGGGGCGGAAGAGGAGGTTTTTCAGGTTGACTGTCGCAGCCTTCCAGTTGGGGACGTGCTGCTTTTGCTTCAGGCAGTCGTAGCGGCCGACCATTTCGTCGATAGTGTGGAAGCCGAGGCGGGCCATGATTTCCCGCAGGTCCTGGGCGACGAACCGCATGAAGTTGACGATGTATTCCGGCTTGCCTTTAAAGCGCTTGCGCAGCTTTTCGTCCTGCGTGCAGACGCCGTAGGGGCAGGTGTTGAGGTGGCACACGCGGAGCATGTGGCAGCCGATGGTCAGGAGCGGAGCCGTGCCGAAGCCGAAGATTTCCGCGCCGAACAGGGCGGCGATGGCAACGTCCCGGCCGGTGAGCATCTTGCCGTCGACTTCGACCTTTACGCGGTCGCGCAGCTTGTTGAGAAGCAAGGTCTGCTGCACTTCGGCCAAGCCGATTTCCCAGGGCAGGCCGGCGTGGCGCAGGCTGGTCCGCGGCGATGCGCCCGTGCCGCCGTCGTAGCCGCTGACGACGATGTTGTCGGCCTTAGCCTTGACGACGCCGGCCGAGATGGTGCCGATGCCGGCTCCCGACGTGAGCTTGACGCCGACGCGGGCTTTGGGATTGACGTTTTTAAGGTCGAAGATGAGCTCAGCCAGGTCTTCGATGGAGTAGACGTCGTGGTGAGGCGGCGGCGAAATGAGGGCGACGCCCGTCGTGGCGTGACGCGTCTTGGCGATGTCCGGGTAGACCTTGCTGCCCGGCAGGTGGCCGCCTTCGCCCGGCTTTGCGCCTTGGGAGCATTTGATCTGCAGCTCGTCGGCGTGGATGAGGTAGTTGCTAGTCACGCCGAAGCGGGCCGAGGCGACCTGCTTGATTTTGTCGTTCGTTTCTGTGCTGAACCGGGCTGCGTCTTCGCCGCCTTCGCCGGTGTTACTCATGCCGCCGAGGCGGTTCATGGCCGTGGCGATGCATTCGTGGGCTTCCTTGCTGAGGGCGCCGTAGCTCATGGCGCCGGTGCGGAAGCGCTTGACGATGGAGTCGACTGATTCGACTTCTTCGATGGGAATGCTGCAGCCGGCGGGATATTCGAATTCCAGTAGGTCGCGGAGGCGGAAGATGGAAGACGTATTGACCCGTTCGGCATATTCCTTATAGATATCGTAATTCTTTTCCTTGCAGGCCTTCTGCAGCAGGCGGACCGCTTCGGGGTCGATGATGTGAGGCTGGCCGCCCTTGTGGTACTGGTAGAAATCGCCCCGTTCCAGCGCGTCGTCGGAGCCGTAGGCTGTTTCGTGGCGCAGGGCGTTTTCCCTGGCGATTTCCGTAATGCCGATGCCTTCGATGCGCGACGGCGTGTTGCAGAAATACTTATTGATCAGGTCCTGCTTGATGCCGACGGCTTCAAAAATCTGCGCGCCGTGGTAGCTGTGGACCGTAGAAATGCCCATCTTGGACATGACGGCCAGGATGCCCTTGACGGCGGCGTCCATGTAGTTGTCGCGGGCCTTTTCATAAGTCATCTTGCCCAGCTTGCCTTTGAGAATCAGTTCCTTGATGGATTCGAGGGCGATGTAGGGGTTGATGGCCGTGATGCCGTAGCCGATGAGGGTGCAGAAGTGGTGGATTTCCCGCGGTTCGCCCGATTCGAGGATGAGGCCGACGTCGGAGCGGACCGTCTTGTCGATGAGGTAGTGGTGCAGTGCTGCCGAGGCCAGGAGGGCCGGAATGGCGGCCATGCGGGAGTTGACGCCCCGGTCGGACAGGACGAGGATATTGGCACCGTTCTTTATGGCTTTCAAGGCGTCGATGCACAAGGATTCGATGGCCGTTTCCATGCCTTCGGCACCGCTGTTGACCGGATAGAGCATGGACAGCGTAGCGGCCCGCAGCTTCTTCGACATGAGGGACTTGACGACGGCCATTTCTTCATTCGTAATGAGCGGCGTTTTTAAGTACAATGCCGCCGTGGCTTCTTCGTTGGGGTCCATGATGTTGGCTACGTTGCCGGCCATGACAGCCGTTGCCATGACGATGTTTTCGCGGACGCCGTCGATGGCCGGGTTCGTAACCTGGGCGAAGTTTTCCTTGAAGTAATCGTATAAGAGCTGGGGCTTGTCGTTGAGGACGGCCAGGGGCACGTCGACGCCCATGGAATCAATGGGCTGCTTTCCGTCGCGGGCCATGGGCAGGATGACCTTGTCCATGTCTTCCTGGGTATAGCCGAAGACTTTTTCCTGCTCCTTCAGGTCGTAAGGAATCAGGGTGTCGTTGTCCGTGATGAGCTGGTTGTTCATCAGGTCGTCCAGATGGACGATGTGCTCTTCGTACCACTGGTGGTAAGGGTGTTCCGTAGCGATTTGCCGTTTGATTTCGTCGTCGTCGATGATGCGCTGTTCCTTCGTGTCGACGAGGAGCATCTTGCCCGGTTCCAGCCGGCCCTTGTAGAGGATTTCGTCGGCCGGGATGTTGACGACGCCGACTTCGGAGCTGGCGATGACCCGGTCGTCCCGCGTGACGTAGTAGCGGGCCGGGCGCAGGCCGTTGCGGTCCAGCATGCCGCCGATGACCGTGCCGTCGCAGAAGCCGATAGCCGCCGGGCCGTCCCAGGGCTCGAGCATGAAGTTGTGATAGCGGTAGAAGTCCCGCTTTTCTTCGCTCATGAGCGGGTCCCGTTCCCAAGGCTCGGGAATCATCATCATCATGGCGTGGGGCAGGGAATGGCCCGTCATGTACAAGTATTCCAGACAGTTGTCGAACATGGACGAGTCGCTGCCCGTAGCGTCGACGACGGGGAATACCTTTTCCATATCGGGGAAGAATTCCGATTTCGACTTGCTTTCGCGGGCGTTGAGCCAGTTGATATTGCCCTGGATCGTATTGATTTCGCCGTTGTGGACGATATAGCGGTTCGGATGGGCCCTGGCCCAGCTGGGGAAGGTATTGGTGCTGAACCGCGAGTGGACGAGGGCCATAGACGTCGTGACGTCCAGGTCGGACAAGTCGAGGTAGAAATGGCGGAGCTGGACCGACGTCAGCATGCCCTTGTATACGATTGTCCGCGACGACAGGCTGGCGATGTAGAAATCGGTACCCTTTTCCTGGCTGATGGGGACGATGGTCTTTTCGGCCAGCTTGCGGATGATATACAGCTTGCGTTCAAAGTCCATCTGGTTGGTCATGGACGGGCTCTTTTGGATGAAGACTTGCAGGAAATGGGGACGAGTCGTCTTGGCGATATTGCCAATCAGGCTTTCGTCGACGGGAACGTCGCGCCATCCCAAAATAGACAGGCCTTCGGCCCGGACGATGTCTGAAAAGGCCTCCATTTGTTTCTTGCGGAATTCTTCATAGCGGTGGGCGAATATCATGCCGACGCCGTATTCGCCTTCGGCAGGCAGGGAGAATCCCAGGGTTTCGCATTCGCGGCAGAAGAATTCGTGGGGAATTTGAATGAGTATCCCCGCGCCGTCGCCGCTTTGGGCGTCGGCTCCTTCTGCGCCGCGGTGCTTCAGGTTTTCCAAGATCGTGAGGGCGTCGTCGATGATGTCGTACGATTTTTTTCCTCGTATATTTGCGACGATACCGATGCCGCAGGCGTCGTGTTCAAACGACGGGTCGTACAAGCCTTGCGGCTCCGGCAGGTCGCGCAGTTTTTTATACATATATAGTTCCCCCTTCTCTATAAAAAAACAGGCCTGAAAAACCGCACGCGCGTGATATTCCAGCCCCGCTTATAGGTTTGCATTCAATTATAAACAATTCATAATAAAAATGCAATGGCTTTTTGAATAATTTACGGAAAATATATAAAAATACCTAATATATTTTTGTAAAGTAACGATGATTTACTGTAATAAAGAAATAAAGACTTTTGTTTGGGCATGAAAAAACACCCGGCCGCGAATTACGGGCGGGCGTTTTCAGAAATCCATTGGGCAAATTGCTGGCGGAATAAGCCGGCTCCGCCGTTGGCCGGATGGCGCATGACGGCGGCGGCCAGGCCTTTTTCTTCCAGCATGAGGGCTGATTTGCGGCCGATGGCTCCGATGAGGATATCGGGACGGCACAGGCCTAAGAGCTCCTGTGTGTACGTAAGGCCGGCGGCCAGCTCGGCGTCTGTCGGCGTGCGGTTGCTGAAGGGCGAATCCTTGTGGGGATGAAAGGGGAATATATTCCAGAGGATGACGTCGTCCGGCGAAAGGCCGTTGTCCAGGATGGCTCCCCATACGTACGTATCCGTCGGTTCATTCATGCCCTGCCGCCGCTGGGGGTTGCTGGTCATAAAGGGGCAGTCGGGACGGCTCGTCCGCTGGCCGTCGTAGCCCAGGACCATAGCGCTGGTCACCTGCTTGTGCGCGTTCAGGAGCATGCGCTCGCACGTAATGGCTACGCCTGTAAAGCGGCAGCCCTGATAGCCGGCGGCTTCGGCGACGAAGAGGTATTTGGCGTGGCCGATACGGCGGCGCAGGTAGTCCGTCAGCTGGCGGCTGCGGATGAGGGGCGCGTCGGGGCCGCAGTCGCAGCGCTCGTCGTAATCGCGCCAGGGATTATACACGCCGTCGCCTTCATACTGCCGCAGTGAAGAGAGAAAGGTTTCAATCGTAGACATAAGAGCCTCCTATAAAGTCGTAAACACGGTGTACGTTCCGAATTTTCCCAGCTGGTGGGTCAGGGGGAAGAAGGGCGATGCGACGTAATCGTCGTACCGGCTCCGCGGCACGATGAGGGTCAGGGCTTCACGGCGCTGCAGCTTATCCATGACGCTGCGTTCTTCTTCCGTCGGGAAGAGATGTTTTTTCGACCAGACGGCGTCCCGTTTCAGGCGGGCGTTTTCGTCAAAGCTGGCCGGTGCGGTCCAGACGGCGCCCTTGTCCGTGTAATAGACGAAGGACGTGCGGTATTCTTCGAAGAAATATATCTGGCCGGGGAACTTCGACGAGGCTTCGATGAGAGCTGACGACGAGCGGTATTCATAAAAGGGCGTCAATACCTGGAAGGTCAGAAGCCCGTATATGACCATGGTGCCGGCCGTGATGACGATGGGAATTGCCGGCAGGGCCTTCTGCCATTGGGAGAAGACGAGGATTGCCATGGCCAGGGGAATGAAGACGATGAGCCAGAACAGGTCTCCCAGGACGACGGCGCCGGGCTTGGCGAACAGGGCCGCTCCCAAAAAAAGGAGCCAGAAGAAGATAGCCGGGCCAGTGACGATTGTCCAGAGTTTGCACGAGCTCTTTTCCTGGAGATCCATGACGGCCAATGCGCCGAGGTACAAGAGCGGCATATTGGCGATATAGGCGTAGGTCGGGTATTTCGTCGCCATGGCCGTGTAGAAGAGGATGGTCCCGACGGCCCAGACGGTCATGAAAACGTATTCGTCCGTCCAGCCGCGCCGTTTCCACAGGCCGTACAGGCAGGGGCCGGTCCAGGGCAGCAGGCTGACGGGAACGAGGACGACGTAGTAATACCAGACGTTCATTTCCGGGTGCTCCGACACCGTAGCCCGCACGACGTTGTTAAAGCCCAGGAAGCCGTCGATAAAGGCCGCGCCGTGGCGGGCGTACATCGTGCCGTACCAGGACAGGACGACGAGGAGAAACAGGACGATGCCGATAGGCGGAAAGAGGCGCTTGATATACTGCGTATTGCGGCGCAGGGCGATGAAGACGAGGAGGAACGTTCCCGGCAGGACGATGCCGACGGGGCCCTTGGTCAGCACGGCGAATCCGGCCATGACGTAGGCGGCGACGACGTACCATTTTTTCCCCTCCGTCAGGCCGATATAGGCGAAGAACATGGCCGCCGACGTGAAGAAGAAGAGCATCTGGTCGGTAATAATGGAATGGCTGATGGCCCAGACGGCCAGAGATGTCACGGTCATGGCAGCCACGATGAGGGCGGCCGTCATGCGGCCCGTGCGGCGCAGCATATACCATGCCGCCAGCACGACCGACGCCGTGCCGAAGAGGGCGCCGGGCAGGCGGGAGGCGAAATCCGTAAAGCCGCACAGCGTGTAGGAAATACACAGCATCCAATAGATAAAAATAGGCTTATCGAACCAGTACGTGCCGTAAATCTGCGGAGAAATCCAGTCGCCGGACAAGACCATTTCCTTTGCCGTCAGGGCGTAGTTGGACTCGACGGGGTCGGTGACGGCCAGCTGGCTGTTGCCGAGGAGCAGAAACAGGAAGCAGAGGACGGCGAGCAGGAAAAATACAGGGCGGTGTTTCATTGCATACCTCCTATGGATGATTGATGAGAATGACTTGAGCCGGCAGATCTGCCGCCATGCCGTATTGCCGCAGTTCGGGCACCGTTTGATTGAGCTTGAGGAAGGACGTCTTGGTCATGACGATATAGGCCTTATCGGGAGACGTCAGCAGGGCGGCGAAGTCGGGCAGGTCGTCCTTTTGCCACTCTATGCCGTGCAGGTTGCTGTAATAGGCGATGCCCGGGCGGAGAAATTTTTCGATGTATAAATCGGACCGGCCGTCGTATACGTCGTGGAGGATATAGGCCGCTTCGTACGACGTCGTATGCTCGGCGATACGGGGCATGACGAAGCCGAAGGCCGCCCAGGAAAAGACGACCATGAGGACGACGGCAGAGGCGAAGGCCTGCTTCCAGAGCTGCCGGTACAGCAGGAAGGCCGGCAGGAACAAGGCCGTGCTCAGCAGGACCGAGCCGATGAGAATCGGCTGGGCGAAAAATCCCGCCCCTTTGTTCAGCGGAATGGCGTTGCAGAGCAACAGGCCAACGGCCAGGATATAGGCGGCGGCGATTGCGCTGAGAGGCGGGCGCTTTTCCAGATAGCAGCGGTACAGATACCAGGCGATGATATAGGCTGCCGGCGGAAAGGCCGGGGCGATATACGTGACCAGCTGCGTATGAGACAGGGAAAAGAAGATGAAAATAAAGGCCGCCCAAATCAGGCAGAACAGCACCGTATCGTTAAAGGGGTCGCGTTTTTTGAACAAGCGGCGCACTGCCGGAGCCAGGGCCGGAATCCACGGGACCATCGCGCCGATAAAGACGGGAATGAAGAAGAAAATACTGTTTTGTCCCGGATGTTCCGGCGCGATGAAGCGGACGAGATTGTGATAGCCGAGGAAGGTCTGCAAGAATATATCGCCGTGGGTCTGATACATAAATACGTACCACGGCAGGCCGACGAGAAAGGCGATGCAGAGGCCCTGGGGAATTTTCATCGTCCGGAGAAGGGCCCACTGGCGGGTAGCGGCCATATACAGCAGCATGATGAGCGCCGGAAAGGCGTAGCCGACAGGGCCTTTGGCCAGCAGGGCCAAGCCGCAGAAGGCGTAGGCCCGGTAATATTTACCCCGATACAGGGAGATCATGGCGACGGTCAGGGTGAGCATGAGGGTCATGTCCGTGACGGCGGCTTTGCCGACGTACATGAAGCCGACGCTGGTCAGCAAGATGAGCGTCGCCATGAAGGCGATGGTTTGATTGAACAGGTCCTTGCCCTGGACGTAGACGAATAAGGCCGTCGTGACGGCGGCGACAGCGCTGGGCAGGCGGGACGACCAGTCGGAAATGCCGAGGAGGCTGTAGGACAGCATTTCCAGCCAATAAAACAGGGGCGGCTTGTCGTACCAGAACTGGCCGTAAATGCGGGGAGAAAGCCAGTCCCCGGCCAGCAGCATTTCCTTGGCCGTTTGCCCGTATACGGGCTCGTTGGGATCCGTCAGGGGGGCAATACCCAAAAAAGGCAGCAAAATAATTGCTGCCATACAGGCGACCGTCAGGCCGTATCGATTTTCAAAAAGCCAATGTTTCATTTTGCCAATCTCCCGCGGCGCCGTTTCCAGAGGAAGAGGAGGGCGCAGACTGCGCAGATGGCGACGATGACGGCGAGGAAGATGTGATTGTACTGAATCAGGTCCTTCCAATGGCTTCCCAGAATTGAGCCGGCCCACACGAGGAGAAGCGTCCAGGGAATCGTGCCGATGATGGTGAAGACGACGAAGCGTCCGAAGGGATAGCGGGCCACGCCGGCCGGAAAGGAGATAAAGGTCCGCACGCCGGGCAGGCAGCGGCAGATTAAGACGGCCGCTCCGCCGTATTTATTGAACATCGTTTCTGCCATATTGAATTTCTTTTCGTTGAAGAAGATGTATTTCCCGTATTTCAGCAGCAAGGGACGGCCGCCGTACGAGCCGAGCCAGTAGCTGACGATGGAGCCGACGACGCCGGCCAGACAGGCGATGACGACGGTGGTCCAAAAGTCGAAGATGTTTTGGGAAATGAGAAATCCGGCGAAGCCGAGGACGACTTCGCTGGGAATGGGAATATTGGCATTTTCCAGTACCATGGCGATGAACATGGCGATATACCCATACGATTCCATAAGCTGCAACAACGTGTCCATGTAATGTAAGCACTCCTGTTCTCTATGTATTATATAGTATCACTATTAGAAGAAAGACTGCGTAACGTCGCGTATGCTTATCATAGCATAAAACGCGGAAAATTTGATAGAAATATGCAAAAAACGCAAATCACCGTCGCAAAACGCATGAATCAGCAAGTGTCAGCGCGTTTTGAAGCAAGGCAGATGACGCAGGGCGTATTTGCATATCATATACCCGTAGAGGAACGATAAGGCCAGCGTCAGGATGAATTTCAGCGGCGTGCCGAGGGACAGGGGCTGGAGGAAATAGGCCGTGTTCTGAATCAGCGTGTCGCTGACGACGTACAGCGGATAGGCCAGGCCGGCGGCCAGCTTTGTCTTGTCCGTTTCTTCGTCTCCCCATTTGGCAAAGGCGGCGAGCAAGGCCAGGAGCAAAGGAAGCTGCAGGATGGAAAAGAACAGCAGCAAGGGAAACAGCGTGCCGGAAATAAATACGGAAATTCCCATCGTAATATAGGACGAGGCGACGATGACGCCCAACAGCAAGGCCGAGCCGATGATGTGAACGGCAGACGGCACGTAGCCTCCGGCTGTGAACCAACGATGCCTGAAGGCATACACGCCGAAGCAGAAGTACAGCCCGCTCATCGCCGCAAGGTACAGCACATACAGGGGGAACCAAAGGTCCGGCGTGCGGTGCGCCGCCAGCAGCAGCCCGAAGAAGGCCGCGGCCACGACGAGCTGCAGGGCGTAGAAGCCGGCCAGGATTCCTGCTGAGGGAGGCGCGGCTGCCGCCCGCTGAAAGAGGGAACGCCGCCATTTCTTTGCGCCCATCAAGGTCAGATGAAACAGCAGGAGCAGCCCGATACAGAAGAAGGGGCTTTGGAAATAGGCAGACCAGAACGGCAGGTGGACGATCGAGAACGCCGGGCCGTCGCCGTGACTGCCGCAGCTCCGGCTGGCAAGGTACAGGAGCTCCGGTGCCAGGAGAATTGTACCGGCCAGCCAGGGCCAGCCGAGACGGGTCCACTTGCTCTTGAAATAGGGCCGGATCATGTGGATGCGCAGCGAAGACGCGCCGAAATAGGCGCTGATAAAAAAGATTGCCGGCACGATGCATACGATGGCTAAATTGTACAGGAAATCGACGGCCAGCCCTTCGATGGAGTGCATCGGAGCGGGAACGTAGGGATGCAGCAACGGAAAGGGCCTGAAATTTCCCAGCGCGGCGAAGAAAATGCCGGCGAATACCAGGCAGGTGCGGAGATTATCCAGATAATGTATGCGTTTACCCATCGGTAAGACCTTCTTTCTCATGTATAGGCCAGCTTCCGCAAGAAGCTGACATACATTATAATATACCTATCTAAACAAATATTAAAGATAGAAGGGCGAATTGTCAAGCTAAGTGCAACTTTTTAGAGTAATGTACTTCGTATGGCGTTTTGTATCCTAAACATTTTCGGGGACGGCGATTTAGTTCTGCAAAAACAGCTTGCACATAGGCTTCTGGAACG
>NZ_NQXW01000013.1:0-66461 GCF_002287425.1 Megasphaera sp. ASD88
ATAGAGTAAGATGATGATAGTGGCACATAGGTTTCCTCCGAGATATAGATTTTGTTTGGTAGCATTATTATATCAGAAACCTATGTGTCATTTTTTATAGGTGTTGCACTTGTATTGTAAATTCGCCCGTTAAAAAAACTGCAGCAATGCCCTATGCGCCGGCACTGCTGCAGTTTTTATATTTCATCATATAGGAAGCGCGCCAAATACGACATATCGTAAATGGCCTGGGCTTCATGAACTATCCCGTCGGCCATGAGGCAGCACACATAGGGCCGGCCCTGCTTCCAGACGAGGCCGCAGTCATGATATATGCCGTCCAGCTCGCCCGTCTTATGTTCTACCGCCACGGTATTGGGAATTTGCGCCGGCAAAATGCAGTTATCCTCCTGCTGGGCCAGGATAGCTCGCATCGTTTGGTCGCGCCGCCCGTCGACGCAGGTCCCGGAGGCCAGGCGCAGAAACAAGCGCCCCATATCGCCGGGGGACGTCACGTTTTCTTTCCCCTGGCGGGCCGCCTCGAAATCCATCATCTTGCGCCGCAGCAGCGTATTCTCCATGCCCTGCCGCCGGATTTCCTCGTTAATGGCGTCGAAGCCCAGCACATCGATGAGCATATTTGTACACGTGTTGTCGCTTTCGACGATCATGTGAAACACCAGCGTACGAAGAGATACTTCCGTCCCCTCGGGCAGGCCGTAAAACGAACCGCCTTCGACATTGCCGTAAACGGAATAGGCCGCATCAAAGGACAACTGTCCCTCTTTTTCCTGACGGAAGACGCAGGCCATGATGGGTACCTTGATCAAGCTGGCCGACGGCATGACCCGGTCGCGATAGAAAAAGTCGTCGCCGCCATCCAGAGGACGGCAGTACACGGACACAGCGGCCTTGTCCTGCCAATGCGTTTCTATATAGTTCTCCAGCCGTTCTTTGCATAAGGCCACATCTACTCCTCCTTCGCCGTCTTTATCGTTTTTTCTCCGCTAGGCGCAAGGCCGCGGCATTCCGGGCAATACCCGTACCATTCCAAATTGTGCCCGACAATATCAAACTGGGTCTTTTCAGCTAATTCCGCTTCAAACCCCGCCAGGGGACAGTGGTCGATTTCCACGATGCGGCGGCATTTCAGGCAAATCAAGCGGTGCCGATGGCCCATTGCCCGCAGGGAAAAGCCGTATTTCCGGGAATCAGGCAGATAATGCTTTTCCGTCAGCTCCTTGGCCGTAAACATTTCCAGTATGCGGTACACCGTAGAAAAGTTGATGCCCTGCCCTTGGCCGATGAGCTCCTGATAAATATCTTCCGCCGTCAACACGCCGCCGTGCCGGTACAGCGCATCCAGGACCAGCTTGCGGGTCCGCGTGCTCTTTAATCCGCAGCGGTGGAGGCATTCTGCACGGGCCTCGTTCTGTATTATGTCGTCCATAGCTGTACCTCCTTACAGCCGCCGGGCCTGCGCCGTTTCTTTATATGCAATGACGGCCAGCAGCATGAGTACGGAAACAATCGCCGTCACGCCGCCTGGCGCAGCGTCGATTCCGTAAGCGATGCCCAGGCCCAGAATAATATCTAAAAAGCTGAACAGGACGGACCATACCATAGTCCGGCGAAATCCCTTCCGCAGCTGCAGCGCCGTAGCTACCGGCAGTGCAATGAGCGAACTGATGACCAGGATGCCGACGATGCGGATGGACACGGAAATCGTCGCCGCGACGAGGACGGCAAAGACGTAGTTGATCAGACGGCTCTTTACGCCGGCGATCTTCGCCCCGTCTTCGTCAAAGGTCAGCATGACCAGCTGGGGGTACAGCTTGATAATCGTCAAAATCGACACGATGCTGAGCAGCAGGACTGACCATACGTCTTCCCGCGTCACCGTCAGGATGCTGCCGAATAAAAAGGACTCCACGTTGGTATGCACCATGCCGGAACTGATAATCGTAATGGCAATGCCGACGGATAAGGACAGGATAATCACCAGTATCAGCTCGGCGTACTGGCGGAACCGCTGGCGCAGCACTTCGATGAGAATGCCGAAGACCGACGTAAGGCCGAAGGCGCTGAGGATGGGATTGGCGTCCAGCAAAAGGCCGATAGCTACGCCGGCCAGAGACGCATGGGATAAGGCGTCGCCGATCATGGAATAGCGGCGCAGCACGAGGAATATGCCGATGAGAGGGCATACGATGGAAATCAGCACGGCCACGATAAAGGCGTTCTGCATAAAAGCGTACTCAAACATTGCTGTCCCTCCCCATGTTGTCCGATACGTATTCGCGGATATAGTCTTCAGGCGAGCAGAAATGGCCGCCGCCGTTGACGACGTGAAACATCTTCGTCGAATTCTTAGCGGCGAATTTCAGGTTATGCTCTACCGTCAGGACCGTTACGCCCCGGTCCTGATTCAAATGGCGGATAAAGGGATACAGCTCCATCTGGCTCTTGACGTCGATGCCCGTCGACGGCTCGTCAAAAATGAGCAGATCAGGCTCGCCCATGAGGGCCCGGGCAATGAGCACCTTCTGGCATTGGCCGCCTGACAAGTTGCCTATGAGCTGGTCCTTTAACTCATATACGTTCATTTGCTCCAGCGAGCGTCGGATAATATCCTTATCCTTATATCCCAATATTCTGCGCTGGCAGTTCAGCACCTCGTAGACTGTAATGGGAAACTGGCTGTTCAGCGTTTCAAACCGCTGGGGCACGTATGCGCAGCGGCGGAAGGTATTGGAAATCGTGCCGCGGCTCGGCGACAGCAGCCCCAATATCAGCTTTATGAGGGTGCTCTTGCCGCTGCCGTTTTCCCCGACGACGGAAATATAATCGCCGTCCTGCACGGTCATCGTAACATCCTGCAGTAAATAGGGCCCATGCTCATAGGCAAAGGACACCTTTTCTAATGAAATCATAGCAGCTCCTTCTTATCATATAAAATACCTGCTCTATTATATAGTCGCGAAAAGGAAAATGCAAGGCATTTGCATTTATTGACAAGGAACGAGGATTAGTGCTATGATACAGTTTATACTATACGTATATATTCCTATTTCAGAGGAGGATATGTTATGAAATCATGGCTTACAGCCTGTATCACAATGATAGCAGCGGCTGTGCTCCTTGCGGGCTGCGGCGCCCAATCTGACGGCTCCGTCCAGTCCGACGGCAAACTGAAGGTCGTCGCCTCTTTCAACGCGATGAAAGAACTTACCCAGGCCGTCGGCAAGGATAAGGTCGACGTCGTCACCTTGATTCCCGATGGCACGGAGCCCCACGATTTTCAGCCGACGACGAAAAATCTAAAGGAATTGAGCCATGCCCGTTTATTCGTGTACAACGGCCTGGGCATGGAGCCCTGGGCGGATAAAACGCTGGAAGTCGTAGACAATAAAAACCTCGTCGCCGTCGACGCTTCGAAAGGCGTCCAGGTAATCGCCAATACAGACAAGCACGACATACACGAACACGGCCGCGACGACCCCCACTGCTGGCTCAGCCTGCAGGCCGCTCAGACGGAAGTGCAGAACATCGCCGCCGCCCTGGCCGAAGCCGACCCGGCCAACGCCGAATTTTACCGTGAAAACGCCGCCGCTTACAACGAACAACTCCAGCAGGTGCTGGCGGAATATCAGGAAAAATTCCAATCCGTCCCGAACCGGCAGTTCGTCACAGGCCACGCCGCCTTCGCCTACCTGTGCCGCGATTTCGGCCTGACGCAGCGCAGCGTCGAGTCGGTCTTTGCCAGCGGCGAGCCGAGCCCTCAGCAGTTGGCCAGCCTGGCCGATTTCTGCAAGCAGCATAAGGTGAAGACGATTTTTTCCGAAACCATGGTCAGCCCCAAGATTTCGGAAACCCTGGCCAAGGAAGTAGGGGCGTCGGTCAAAACGATCCACACCATCGAAAGCGCCGAAGGAACTGCGACCTATATAGACCGCATGCGCGACAACATCGAACAGATTTACCAAAGCCTGAAATAGCAGACGCGCCGGCAGACAGAACAACAGCTATCTGCTGGCGCGTTTTATCATTCGCCATCAGGCTTCATCCATCGGCGCCGCTGCGCTTCAACGATAGCCCAAACGGCGTCGACGTCGTCGATAGCGGCGTATTCATATTCCCGTTCCCGTATGAGTTCATTAAAAAAAGCAAAATGAAAATCATGCCAATCTACAGGGCGTTTGTCGAAAAGAATCGTCCCCGACCCGTCGCCGTTTTCCCGCTTCTCCAAATACCGCAGGGTATGATAAAACCGGCAGACCAGGCGGCTGCGGTACACCGTAAGAATCCGCTCGCTCGTCAGCACGTAGACAATCTGCCGCCGCTGCCAGCGGCGATGGACCAAGCGGCCAACGCTGCCATACGCTCCTGCCGCTATAAAAGGCAGGCCGAATAAGGGCGCGACAATCCCCCACAGGCCCGGAACAGACAAGGCTGCGCCTTCCCAGCATAGGGCAAACAGAAAAAACAATAGTCCTATGGGAACCTTCAGTATATCCGACGGTTTAACCAGTTTGCGCCACGAGCAGCCCGGCTTGCCCTGCCACAAGATACGTTCCCCTTCATACAGCGAAATGGCCGATCCTTTCTCCATCGCCATCACCTCTTTCTCCTCCCTGCCTCCGACGGCTTCAATTCGCCGGAACAGGAATACAATCAGCACAATCAACTGCACAAAAATCCCTGCAAAGAGACTCGCTTTACAGGGATTTTTCATATGCAGGTTATTTAATTATACCATAGGACCTGCCGCGTGGAAACTCGCGGAACCTATCGTTAGTGCTGAGCCGGTACGGCCTTCGTCTTGCCGTCCTGTACGGCGGCCGGTTCGACGCCTTCCATGTGAATGGCGTTGCTGCGCGTCACGGCGCTGATGCCGACGAAGAGGACGCCGCAGACGATCCATTCGGCATAAATGACATGCGGCAGCACGCGGACGGCCGGTACGAACATCCAGGCTACGAGAACGACGACCGAAGCCAGAATCGTATAGAAGGCGGCTGCGCGGGAGCAGTATTTCGGCGCATACATCGTCATGAGAACGATGACGCTGAACGCCGTCATGAGGCTGAGGCCGGCCATGAGCGTGGAGATGATGCCGCTGATGGTCAAGGCAAAGCTCAGCGTAAGCAGGCCGAGGAGGAATACGGAAATACGGGTGACGTTGAGGTACTTGCTGTCGGACATATTCGGGTCGACGAAGCGTTTGTGAATGTCATGGGAATACAGCGTCGCCGAGCTGAGCAGGAGATTGCAGGCGCAGCTGACGTCGGCTGCCCAAAGAGCCGCCAAGGTAATGCCGGCCAGCCACGGGTCGAGGGACATGATGACCTGGGGCAATGCAGCCGTAGCCGAAATGTTGGGATATAATTCCGAAGCGATGACGCCGAGGAGGGCGCTGACGAAACCGATCGGCAACATGAGCAGGCCGCCGATGATGAAGCCTTTGCGGGCCGTGTGCACGTCTTTTGCACCAAGGGAAATCTGGATGATGCTCTGAAGGGACAGGTTGACCGTAATGAGGACGATAATCCACGTAACGATGGTCATGGGTCCTACGCCGTCGATGAAATCGAGGCCGTGAGGCATGGGCAGGTTCATCTGGATTTGATCCATGCCGCCGGCCATGCGCACTGCCAGTACGACGGCCATGAGGATGCCGGCGTATTTCAGGGACACGTTCATGAGGTTCGTAATGCTGGCCGACCACATGCCGCCGATCAGGGTTACACCGATGAAGACGACAGCGCTCATGAGCATCCCTGTCGTCGGCGTGAAGATTTCCGGCATAAGGGCGGCGAGAATCATGCCGCCGGCAACGTACTGCATGCTCATGACGACGAGCTGTACGATGATCTGGCAAATGATGCCGATAATCATGCTCTTCTTATCGTAATACCGTTCCAGCATTTCGGGAATCGTCGTGATGTTGAGGCTGCGGTATTTTTTAGCGACGGTCATGCCCATGACGATCGCGCCGATGCCCCAGGCCGTCGTGTACCAGCCGGCGGAAAGACCGGCTTTATAGGCCTGTTCGGCAACGCCGATAGTCGACGCGCCGCCGACGGCCAGGCCGACGATAGAAACCATGATAAGCGGCGTCGTGAGCTGACGGCCGGCCAGGATATAGTTTTCCGCCTTCCCGGCAGCGCGGTGCTTCGTGTACCAGCTGATTAAGAAAATCGTACAAATGTACAAACCTACGACAATAACTGAACTGTTCATTTGGGTTGCCTCCTACTGGATGATATGAAGAAATATAATAGCTAGATTCCCGTTTGATATAAAAAAATCGCCCCTCCATGAGGGACGATGAACTCGCGGTACCACCCTGCTTACCTGCATTCCAGAATACAAAAAGGGTGATACCCAAGGGACGAACATCTCCGCGGTACCACCCTAATAATCTCGAATCAGATCAACTCATAGCAATGTAACGGTCGCCATACCGGATCGGCCTACTGATTTCTGTTCAGCCTCACAGTTCAGGAAAGAACTTCACGCTGCATCACCTGCCGGTTTACACCGCCCACCGGCTCTCTGCGAGGGTATTTGCAGCCCTACTTTTTTCCGTCTATACCTTTATCGGGAACTTATATTGTGTCGTGATTTCATTATACGAAAAATAAGAGAATTGTCAATATGCTTTTCTGTAATTTTTCTTATCTCTCAAACGTTAAAGGTTTTACTTTGCATGAGCAGAAGACCGGGCGGAAAATACGCGCCGCCGGCCATACCAATAAATGGCCGCTGCCGCCGGCAGCGACGCCAGGAGGACAGGATAAAAGAAGGAAATCGGCAGCGCACCGAACAGCAGGCCGCCGAACAAGGGCCCTAAGGCCATGCCTAAATCGATGCCGATATAATAGGTGCTGTTCGCCAAGCCCCGCTTCCCTCCGACGGCCACGACGATAGCCAAGGCCTGGCACACGGAACACATCACGCCGTAGCTGCCGGCCATGAGCACCGCCGCCGCGATCATTTCCCAAAAGCTGTCCATGACAGCCAGCAGGAGGATGCTGCCCGCCGTGCAGAGGCAGGCCATAATGAAGAAAAACTGAAAGGATAAGCGGTCGAACAGGTCGCGCATCGCCGTCCGCAGCAGCAATAGGGCTACGGCATAGGCCGGAAAAAACATGCCGGCAGAAAAGGGCAGCCCCTTCGCCTGCACGTACTGTACCAGGAAGGACTGGGTAGCGCAGTACGGAATGGTAAACACCATGATGAGGAACGATACGGGCAGGACGCCTGTATCGACAAACTGATCGGGCAGGAAGCCCTTGCCGGCCGGCGGCAGCGGTTCGTTTTTATACGATACGAACTGGATAAGGACGATGATCGCTGCGGCAAAGGCCGTGGCGACGCAGAACGCCGCCCGGTAACCGAGATGATGATAGCAGTAAATCCCAATGGCCGGCGCCAGGGCCATGGCCAGGGCGTTCATCGTGCCGTACACGCCCATGCCGGCGCCCATATGCTCTTTCGGCAGCAGCAGGGAAAACCATGTCGACAGGCTGATAGAGCACAGGGCAAAGCCAAAGCCGTTGATAACGCGGGCCGCCATGACGACCTGCGGGCTCCAGGCGAAGACGTATCCAAGGCAGGACGCGATCAGGCACACTGCGCCGATACAGGATAATATGTATTTCCTCACCCTGTCGGAAAAAGCTCCTACAAAGGGCCGGCAGCACAGGGAGCAAAGATTCATCAGGCCGCCGATAAGGCCCATCAGGGCCGCGCTCGCCCCCAACGAGCCGGAAAATCCGGTAATGATCGGCGTAACTGCCATGGGGCTGGAAAAATAAAAGAATCCCGCCGCCAACAAAAGAACTTGGTCTCTCCGCTTTCCATCACGCATATGCTCTTTCACTCTTTTCTCCGTCCGCCTGCTGCTGTCCATAGCAAGACAGGCCGTTTTTCTGCCTTTATCATATTCCTCCCCGCCGCCGGCTGTCAAGGAATCTCCTCCCGGACGAAGGAACGCAGCAGGATGACCACTTCCGTCTCCTTGGACGACGTATAATGGCTGCGGAATAATTTCCCCAGCAGCGGAATATCTCCCAATATCGGCACCTTGCGCAGGCTCTCCACGTCTTCCTTGCGGATGAGTCCGCCCAATACCAGCGTCCTTCCGGGCAGCATGCGAACGACCGTCTTGGCCTGACGCGTGGCGATGCGGTAGGCCTTCATTTCATTGACAAATACAGGCGTGCTGACTTCAGCCTCGATAGCCGCCGTCACCGTCCCGTCGTCGTGAATGCGCGGCACATAGCGGAGCTTCACGCCGACGTCCTTGTACTCCGTCGTCGCCGTTTTTTCACCGCCGCTCATGTATTCCGTCACGACGGGAATTTTATCGCCGATAAGGACGCTCGCCTCCCTGCCGTTCAGGGCAGCCATGCGAGGCCTGGCCAGTACGGAGGCCTGGCCCTTTTCTTCCAGCGCCTGTATCTGGGCGGCGAAGGAAAATCCCTCATGTCCGGCGCCGCCGCTCACGCTGGACCAATTCCATTCGACGCCGGCATGGCGCAGGGCGCTCCGATCAATAGAGGCAATCTCTACCTCGACGTCGACCTGCCGCGGCTTCGTATCCAGCGCCGTGACGAGGTCCTGCACGGCGCGATGCTCCCGCGGCGTCGCGCCGACGACGAGCGTATTCGTATCGTCGTAGCAGCGGACGTCTCCGTCGGGCACCATAGCCCGGACGGCCTCCTGCACGTCTGTCGGGACGGCGTAGCGGAGCCTCCACGTCCGCAGGGATTTCGCTCCATCCCGTTTCTTCCCGGCCGTCATGGTCCGCACAGGCCCCTCTTTTTCGTAATACAGGTTTTGACTTGCAGCGATAGCGTCCAGCGCGTCCTCAACGGTAACGCCGTTTATATGCATGGTCATCGTCCCCTGCACCGTATCGTCGACGATGAGGTTTATATTGCCGCTACGGGCCAGCCCTTCCAGCACGGAGCGGACAGGGGCCTCGCGGACGTGAACGGACAAGGAACTGCCGGCCCAAACCGGCCCGTACCATGCGACAGCCATCATAATGAGGATACATCGGCAAACTTTCATAGTCATCTCCTTTACATGCTTACGGCCGCGCAGATTCCGTCTTTTTCCAGCTGCGCGCCGTCTTGATATACGCTGACGACGGTATATCCATCGAAGCTGTCCCCTGCGGCGCAGACCAGCGTTTCCCCGCGATGGCGGAATAAAGCCAGATAGGCTCCGTTATGCTCCATCGTGCCGCAAAGGACGGGAAGCTCCGCAGCCGGAGCCGCCGCAACGGGCCGCGCCTTCTCTGCAGAATCGGCAGCGCTCTTCGGCGCGCTGCCGGCAAATATATCGGGCAGGGGCCTGCGCCGCAGAGACGGCGCAGTACCTTCGACCAGCCTGCCTTCAGGGCGCTCCTCTTCTGCATCCCTGTCAGAGGCAGAAAAAACGGGAGGCGAAGAACTGGTATCGTTCTTCGTCTCCCGTATGATTTCCTGCCGCCCTGACGGAACGCCATCCCAGCCCCACCAGATACCTGCCAAACAAAGCAGGATGACTCCATACGGGAGCCATGTGTTTCTGTGATGAGCTGCTGCGTTCCTTACCAGATGCCGAAGGGCCGACAGATTACGCTTTATCATCGTATCCGTTCGGATGGCCGCTGTGCCATTTCCAGGCGTCGGCAATAATCGTTTCAATTTGGCTGTACTGGGGCTGCCAACCCGTCAGCCGGCGGATTTTTTCCGACGACGCGACGAGGGCCGCCGGATCGCCGGCACGGCGCGGGCCTTCTTCAACGGCAAAGTCCCGTCCCGTCACGGCCTTCGCCGCACTTATCATATCGCGCACGCTGAACCCGTGCTGCGAGCCCAGGTTGAAGGCCTGGGGCTGCCCGCCTTCCGCCAAGTACTGGAGGACGCGGCAATGGGCGTCGGCCAAATCGACGACGTGAATGTAGTCGCGGATACAGGTGCCGTCTTCTGTAGGATAGTCCGTACCGAAAATAGTGATATGATCCCGTATCCCCTGGGCCGTCTGCAAAATAAGCGGAATGAGGTGCGTTTCCGGCGTATGGTCCTCGCCGATGCTGCCGTCGCGGGACGCGCCGGCGGCGTTGAAATACCGCAGCGCCGCATACCGCAGGCCGTAGGCCCGGCTGAACTGCGCCAGCATCTGCTCGATCATGAGCTTCGTCTGGCCGTATACATTCGTCGGGCAATAGGGCATATCTTCCGTAATCGGCGTCTGCTCCGGCTCGCCGTACACAGCTGCCGTCGAGGAAAATACAAAATATTTCACTCCGGCCCGGCGTACGGCTTCCAGGAGGCAGTACGAGCTGACGACGTTGTTGTCATAGTAAATCGTCGGTTTTTCCATCGATTCGCCGACCTGGCTGTGGGCGGCGAAATGCATGACCGCGTCGATGCCTTCTTCTGTCAAAAGAGCGCTCACGGCGTCGACGTGATGAATATCTTCGACGACGAGGCGCACGCCGTCGGGCACGGCGCCGCGATGGCCCCGCGATAAATTATCGAGGACGACGACGCGGCAGCCCCGTTCGAGCAAGGCCCGCACGGTATGGCTGCCGATATACCCGGCGCCGCCTGTAACTAATACGTTCATAATTAACCTTCCTGCAGTTTCTTCAAACGGCCGCCGAGGAATTTCTTATACACTTCCACGCCGGGCTGATTGAAGGCGTCGACGTTGGCGAATTCGCCTTCGTACGCAATGGACAAGCAAAGCATAAACATGACTTCGCCCAAATGATAGGGCGTCAATTCGGGCAAAATGTAGTTGGCGTTGGGACGGCCGTCGCCGATCAGGGCTTCCGCATTCGAGCTGCGGGCCGCTTCCAAAATGCTGCTCAGGGGCAAACCGCTGAAGGCAGCCAGCTTCGGATATTCGTCGTACATGTGGGGAACGACGACGTCGTCCTTCCAGTTGGCGATGGAAACGAACTGGACGACCTTATCCTTCGGGCCTTCCTGGTGTTCCTGCGTCTGGGCGTGCATGTCCGTCGTGCCGACGGCAACGATAGGCGTGCGGCCGTAGTTGACGACGTTGCCCTGCTTGTCGAGGCGTTTGCCCAAAGATTCGGCCAGGAGCTGAATGTACCATTCCGACAGGGATTTCAGGCTGTCCGCATAGGGCATGAGAACTTCCAGGTCGCGGCCGTATTTTGCGCCGGAAATATATTTCAGCACGCTGTTCAGCAAAGCCGGATTCTGCCAAATATCGGGATTCTGGCAGGCCTTGTCCATATCCCTTGCGCCGGCTAAGAACTGGCGGATATCAAAGCCGACCAGAGCGCCGACGAGGAGGCCCACTTCGGAGAACACGCTGAACCGGCCGCCGACTCCATCGGGGACATAGAAAATAGGCCAGCCCGATTTTCTCGCCAATCCGTGCAGGAGCGTTTCTTTTTCGCCTTCATGGGGATCTGTCACGGCGACGGTTTCAAATTTGATGCCTGCGTCTTCCATCGCCTGGCGGACGACCATGTAATTGGACATCGGTTCGATAGTCGAGCCCGATTTGGAAATGACGACGCCCATGACGGTATACCCGGACTTCGCAGCGCTGTCCGCCTTGAGGAATTCGATGAGGCCGCTGACTTTATGGGAATCGACGTTGTTGCCGGCAAAGAAGGCCTTCGGATAGCCTTTGCGGGCTTCCGTGCTCTTGAGGTTCCAAAATTCGCCGCACTGCACGTCGAAGAGGACCTTGCCGCCTAAATAAGAACCGCCGATACCGAAGAATACGACTGCGTCGACGCGGTTGCGCACCTGGCGGGCCAATTCTTCCATTGCCATGATCCGTTCCGGATTGTTGATATTGCCTTCCACGATGTAGGGAAGCTGCGGGAACAGTACGGCTTCCGGCTCGCCGTCTTTAGATAAATGACCTGCCATGATGCCGGTCTTGCGCATTTCCATAACCGCTTCGTGGGCTTTCGTATAGGCCGGCTCCATGGCCTTGACGTCTTCTTCCGTCACCTTGCCCGGGCCGTATAAATTTTCTACGTCAAATACAAAACCAGATTTTAAAGTAATCTTTGCCATACGTACTCACTGCCTTTCGAAAATATTGCTTCATAAAAAGTATTATACCATATATATAAGTAATCGTCATCATGACTAAAACGGTACTTACAGAAAACTTACAAAATATATGCATACTATTACGATAAAGCAAAGGCAAACAAACAGCGCCCCACAGGGACCCCTTTCCCCGTGAGGCGCGTAACTTCCTAATGCAGTTGTATCATACCCCTATGATAAAAGCCCTATCTTATATTTAGTGTCCCGCCGTTACCTTCTGGTCTACGAGAGCCGCCTTTTCCGCTTCTTTTTCAGCTGCTAAATGCGCGTAGTACCGTTTCGTTTCGGCTACGACGACGCCGCTGAGGCCGATGAGGGCGATCAGGTTCGGCACAGCCATCAGACCGTTGACGATATCAGCTAAAATCCAGATAACTTCCAATTTGATGAAGGCGCCGCAGGCTACGAGGGCGATGAAGATGATGCGGTACGGCATGATCCCCTTGACGCCGACTAAGTATTCCACGCACCGTTCGCCGTAATAATTCCAGCCCAGAATCGTCGTAAAGGCAAAGAGCGTCAGGCCGATGCAGAGGATGAAGCTGCCCCAGGTCGGATAAGCCTGCAGGAAGGCGGCGTTCGTCAGAGCCGTGCCGTTCAGGTCGCTCGTCCACAAGCCGCTGACGACGAGGACTAAGCCCGTCATCGTGCAGATGATAATCGTGTCGATAAAGGTACCCGTCATGGATACGAAGCCCTGTTCGGCAGGCCATTTCGTCTTAGCCGCCGCCGCTACGATAGGCGCGCTGCCGAGGCCCGATTCGTTAGAGAAGACGCCGCGGGCAATCCCGTTGCGCATTGCCATCATGACCGTCGCGCCGAGGAAGCCGCCGGAAGCAGCCGTCGGCGTAAAGGCGCAGACGAGAATCTGTTCGATAGCCGCCGGAATCTGTTCGTAGAACATGATGAGGAAGCCAGCCGCCGAAACGACGTAGATGACGGCCATAGCCGGAACGATTTTCGACGCCGCCCGGGCGATGGACTGGAGGCCGCCGATGGTGACAGCCGCGACGACGATGGTCAGGACAATCGCCGTATATTCTACAGGAACGTCGGCCGTAAGGCGCGTAATTTCTACAATCGAATTGACCTGGGCGAAAGTGCCGATGCCAAAGAAGGCGACGAGAACGCCGAAGAATGCGAAAATGCAGGCCAGCGGCTTGAATTTAGGTCCCAAGCCCTTTTCGATATAGTACATCGGGCCGCCGGAAATTTCGCCGTTTTTATCGACGGTGCGGTATTTGACGGCCAGCAGGCATTCGGCGTATTTCGTCGCCATGCCGACGAGCGCTGCCATCCACATCCAGAAAACGGCGCCCGGGCCGCCGGCATGGACGGCCGTAGCGACGCCGACGATGTTGCCGGTGCCGACAGTCGCCGCCAAGGCCGTGCACAGCGCCTTAAAGCTGTCGATATCGCCTTCGCCCTGATTCTTTGCCGTAAAGATCAGCTTCAGCGCATGAGGAAGGCGGAAAATCTGCAGCAGGCGCAGGCGGATCGTCAGCATGATGCCCGTGCCGATCAGCAGCACCAATAAAGGCGGTCCCCACACAAAGCTGTCAATTTGGTTCAAAATGTCTACCATAATACCATACTCCTTTACACTGTTATTTTAGGAATAAATACAAAAAACCTGTCGTCAGCATACCTCTGAAGACAGGTCAAAAACAGCATAAAGAAATAATGAAATAATTGCGCTATTCTCTGTCCTTTTGCCTGAGAGATTAGATATCGTCAAGATACCCTGCACCTTCGGCGCCCATACGGGACTCTCCAGAGTCGTGTCCATTCACGGTCCTGCCTTCCGGCACCTGAGAGTTTAACTCCTTCGGTAGGTCTGCGACCTTCTCCCGTAAACTTCATCCACTCACTATGTGACTTGCTTGTCATTATACGGCATACAAATGTATTTTGCAAGTACTAATTTGATAAAACAAGAAAATACACCTGTCTGCTGCCAATGTATCTCATTTAATATTTCAAATATATGCCACGCAATATTTAAAAGTATAATTTCGTGTTTCCGAGTTATCAAAAAAAGCCAAGAATCTGCAATGGAATTCTTGACTTTTTATGTTTTTTTTATAAACAGCTCTTTACGTCGTCAATAGCCGCCATGGCCGTCTGCTGCCACCGCAGCGGCGTCACGGCAATGCGGCCGCTCCGTATGCAGGCCACGTCGCTGTTTTCCGGCGCGCCTTCCATGTCGATATCGCCTACGATATGATAGCACAGGCTGCCGTCCAAATCGCGCTTTTCTGCTACGACGTTGTGATAAATCTGTACGGTCTGCGGCACGACGCAGACGTTATCGAGGCTGATATCGCCGGCCGGCGGTACGTTGACGTTCAATATGCCGGGGAAACGGCCCCTTACGACGACCTTTTCCACTAATTCATGGACGAGACGGGCCGTCTGGGCGCACCGTTCTTCATTCAGAGGATACATCGATACGGCCAGAGCTGGAACCTGGTAGTACGGCCCTTCCATAGCTGCCGACACCGTCCCCGAATACAAGACGTCGCTGCCTAGATTATAGCCGTTGTTGATGCCCGATATGATGAGCTGCGGCTTGTCCTCAGCCAAGAAATATTCCATAGCCATTTTTACGCAGTCTACAGGCGTACCGGACACGGCGATTTCGCGAATCCCCGCTTCATCGGTCTCTTCCCGGCAGTACAAGGCCTTATTGATCGTCATGGAATGGGACGCGGCGCTGCGCTGGCCGTTAGGCGCAACGACAGTCAGCCTGTACCCGCAGGCCGCCAGCTCACGCTTCAGGATCTGCAGTCCCGGCGCGCGGAGGCCGTCGTCATTGGTCAACAGAATATGCATCTATTTTTTATTCTCCTTTCGCAGCAGCACGGCGCTGTCATAGGATACAGCCCTCGTATGTTCCGTATGGCTCCATTTCATCTTATGGCGGTCCTTAAAGCCGAGAAAATTGACGGGAATCCAACTGTACATGAACAGGGGATATACGACGAGATAGGCCCATGATTTTAAGGGCACCTTGATCTGCAGTAGCACGATAACCGGAATGAGGTACTGGACGACGCCGATGACCGTCCACATCTGCACCGGCACGATTTGGTACAAGATGTTGGTGTACAAGGGAATATACGAGTTAATATACGCCATCAGGGCGTATATCGTCGACATCATCATGAAAAAGGGCTGAGACAAGGTAATGATGCCGTCGAGCATGCGGATATTCCCCGTCTTGATGCCGCGGACAAACAGCTTGGGAATAAAGCGCTCGCCGCAGTCGCACTGCCCCTGGGCCCACCGCTTGCGCTGCCGGCACGACTGCATGAACCCCAGAGCCTTTTCATCGTAAATGATCGCGTCGTGGGCCCAGCAGGTCCGCACGCCTTCCAGCAGCACTTTCATGGAAAATTCCATATCTTCCGTCAGGCAGTCGCATCCCCAGCCGTACTTCCGCACGATATCCGTCGCGATGCACATGCCCGTGCCGCCGAGGGCCGTAGACAAGCCGATATTATATTTTGCCAGGTGCCACATGTGGTTGATGAGCCAGAAGGCGATGGCAAAGGTCCCGGCCACCCAGGTGTCGGTCGGATTTTTAGCGTCCATATAGCCTTGTATGACCTGCTCGCCCTTGCACAAATGGTTGTTCATTTCCCGCAAGAATTCCGGGTGGACGAGGTTGTCGGCATCGAAGACGACGAAGGCGTCGTACTGCTTTTCCTGAGCCAGCATCTGCGCAAACATCCAGTCCAAAGCGTAGCCCTTGCCGACTTCGTCCTTGTTCGTCCGCACCTTGACGATCGCGCCGTGTTCCCGGCAGATCTTTTCCGTATTGTCCGTACAGTTATCGGCCACGACGTATACGTCGTACATGTCCTTCGGATAATTCAGGTCTTTCAGGTTATCGATCAGCTGCCCGACGACGCGTTCCTCATTATGCGCGCAAATTACGGCAGCAAAGGTATTCTTAGGTGCTGCCGTAACGTGCTCTCTTCGCTTCATCAGGCCGAAAACAGCCAAGGTAACATAATACAGCGTATAAAATACAATGATAACTTGTATGGGTATCATAATGATATCCAATATATGTTCCATACGCGATCTCCCTAATATATCAACGCGCAGAAGCGGCGTTCATGGCCGTATTGACTAATCCAAATACGATATACAACAAGAAGGGCATCGTAAAGACGAGGTGCCAGTCGACGAAAACCAGCACGACGGCGCCGAAAATCAGAGAAATCGCCAATGCCGATTTATGGAGGACATCCGGGCTGGCCCCTTTGAAATCAGGATTATGGATCTTGCTTACCAGATGATACCCCAGGGCGACGACAAAAATGCCGATCAGCCACGCCGGCAGATGGACGCCGGAAATGACGTACGTAGCGATGAGGCAGCCGCCGTTAGGAATCGGCATGCCCTGGAAATAGCCGTGAATGACGCCGGTATTCAAGTTGAAGCGGGCCAGACGGATACCGCCCAAGGCCGCGTAAATAATAGCCGGCACGACGCCGATCCAGCCCAATTCCTGCAACGAATAGGTGTAAATCAAAAACGCCGACGCCGCGCCGAAGGAAACTACGTCGGACAAGGAGTCCAATTCTTTGCCGAACTCGCCGGCAACGCCCAGGGCGCGGGCCGAACGGCCGTCGCAGGCATCGCAGGCCATGGCCAGCAGAATGCATATGCCGGCGGCGGTAAACATGCCGTGCAGCGTCATGATCATACTTAATACGCCGAATCCGAGATTTCCCGACGTAAAAAGACATGGAATTATATTTTTCATTTGACAATCCTCCCAATGATAGTTTCTCCGCCGCGCACGCGGTCGCCCTTTTGGACCAGAATTTCCACGTCGTCGCCGACGTATACTTCTGCGCAGGAGCCAAACTTGATCATTCCGTACAACTGACCGTGAGACAAGGTGTCGCCCAGCGTTACCCAGGATACGATTCGACGGGCCAGTATACCGGCGATAACCGTTACCAATATCCGCGTCCGATTGTTTTCAATCCCTACGGAATACCGTTCGTTTTCATACCCGACGCCGTCCTTATAGGCCGGCCGGAAGCCGCCGCACGTATACTGCTGAAAGTCGATCGTCCCGGCTAAGGGAGCCCGGTTGACGTGAACGTCGAAAACAGATAAGAAGATGACGATTTTTCTGCACTTCTTATCGAGGTATAAATCTTCGTACACTTCTTCGACGCTCATGACCTTGCCGTCGGCAGGCGACAGCAGCGCCGTATCGTCTTCCGGAATCGTACGATGAGGATTCCTGAAAAAATAGGCGAAATACAAGGCGAGCAGCGCCGGAACCGCCGCCGCGTAAGCGTTGACGAAATACCCTGCCAACACGGCCAACAGTGCCGGAACTGCGATGAATATATAGCCATCTTCAATTATAAGCGGTTTATTCAAGACATCACCTCAAATCACTTTGCACCTTTGTCCCGTTTTACGGCGGCGACAAACTGAGGCAAAGCCATCATGCGTTTGATTCTGGTCGGCTCCTTCAGCAGCCGGTAAAGCCATTCCAGGCGGTGCTCCTGCATCCACTTCGGAGCCCGGTCGAGACGGCCAGACAGCACGTCCAGGGAACCGCCGACGCCCATGCAGACGCAGGGTCCCAGCTCATACAGGTGGTCGCGTATCCATTTTTCCTGCTTGGGGACGCCCAGGGCGACAAACAGGAGCTGCGTGCCGCCTGAACGGATTTCCTCAATGATCTGCTTTTCTTCCTCGTCGGTAAAAAATCCCGAATGGGTGCCTACGATATGCAGCTTGCCTACCTGTTTTTCCAAATTGGCCGCCGCGTCCCTGGCGACGCCTTCGGCTCCGCCGAAAAAGTACACCGGCGTCTGCCGCAGCGCCGCTTCGCCGACGAGACGGCAGGCCAAATCGATGCCGGCGACCCGCTCCTTAAACTGCTTCCCTATCTGCTCGGCAGCCCACAGCACGCCGGCCCCGTCAGGAACGACTAAGTCCGCGTGCCGCAGGATGTCTGCCAGTTCTTCATCTGACTGCGCTCTCATGACCATCTCCGCATTGGCCGTCGCGATAGAAGCCGCCCTGCCTTCTTCGATGCATTTAAAGGCAAAGGCGCAGGCTTCTTCCTTCGTGACGTTTCCAATGGGGACGGACAGGATATGTATCGTGCTAGTCAACGTATATCCTCCACCTTGCCCTTAGTTTACGCTGTAGTTCGGCGCTTCCTTCGTAATATTGACGTCGTGGGGATGGCTTTCGCGGAGACCGGCGCTGGTAATCTGAATGAACTGCGTGTTTTCGATCATTTCCTTGATGTTGTGGCATCCGCAGTAGCCCATGGAGGCTCTCAAGCCGCCGACCATCTGGAAAATCGTATCGGCGACGGCGCCTTTATACGGCACGCGGCCTTCGATGCCTTCGGGAACGAGCTTCTTGGCGTCTTCCTGGAAGTAGCGGTCCTTGCTGCCGTGTTCCATAGCAGCCAGCGAACCCATGCCGCGGTATTCCTTGTAGCTTCTGCCCTGGTAGATGACCGTTTCGCCCGGGCTTTCTTCCGTACCGGCCAGGAGATTGCCCAGCATGACGACGTTGCCGCCTGCCGCAATCGCTTTGGCCATGTCGCCGGAGTATTTGATGCCGCCGTCGGCGATGATGGGAATGCCGTAGCGCTGTGCAACTTTAGCGCATTCGTATACGGCGGAAATCTGGGGAACGCCGATGCCGGCGATGATGCGGGTCGTGCAGATGGAGCCGGGCCCGATGCCTACCTTAACGGCGTCTACGCCGCATTCGATGAGGGCTTCCGTAGCGGCGCCCGTAGCGACGTTGCCGGCAATGACCGGGAGATGGGGATAGGCTTTTTTAATTTCCTTCAAGGTCTTCAATACGCCTTCCGAATGGCCGTGAGCCGTATCGATGACGACGACGTCGACCTTCGCGGCTACGAGGGCATCCAGGCGGTCTATCATGTCGTGGGAAACGCCGACAGCTGCGGCGGCCAGCAGGCGGCCGTTGGAATCCTTCGCCGAATTCGGGTATTTCGTAGCTTTTTCAATATCTTTAATCGTAATCAGGCCCTGCAGATTGCCGTCCTTATCAACTAAGGGCAGCTTTTCAATGCGATGCTGGCGCAGGATGGCCTTCGCATCAGCCAAGGACGTGCCGACAGGAGCCGTGACCAGGTTTTCCTTCGTCATAATATCGCCGATGCGGCGGCTCATGTCTTCTTCAAAGCGCATGTCGCGGTTGGTGATGATGCCGACTAATTTGCCGTCAACCGTAATAGGAACACCGGAAATCTTGTACTTGCCCATCAATTCGTTGGCGTCGGCCAGCAAATTATCGGGATGCAGGAAAATGGGGTCGATAATGATGCCGTGTTCGGAGCGCTTTACCTTGTCGACTTCGCGCGCCTGAGCGGCAATAGACATATTTTTATGGATAACGCCGATGCCGCCTTCACGGGCGATTGCAATCGCCATGGGGGCTTCCGTAACCGTATCCATGCCAGCGCTCATCATAGGGATATTCAGTTTGATATCTTTCGTCAGATTCGTCGATACGTCTACCTGGTACGGCAGCACGTCGGATTTCGCCGGTACCAGCAAAACATCATCAAAAGTTAAACCTTTCATACCAAATTTATCAGATCTCATCTTTGCACCTCTGTTTTGAAAAATATAAAAACCTAGGGAAATACCCCTAAATAGCTTATCCTTTATTATAGCCGATAAGATGTCATCTGTACATATTTTCATGACATTTTCTTAGTTATTTAGCAAACCTTGAAAACGCGTTCCGAACCGCCGCTCCAGAGCCGCGTAAATCGTCTCTTCGTCGACGGGGCCCTTCAAATAGTCTGCCGCCTTGTCCCTGGCGGCCGTCAGCAGCGAAATATCGCGGACGATATCGGCGGCCTTCAAATCGGGCAGCCCGTGCTGGGCGTACCCGAACAGCCGCCCTGCGCCGCGCAGGAGCAAATCCTTTTCCGCCAGCTCGAAGCCGTCGTGTATTTTTTCCATCCACTGCAGGCGCTGCCGCGTCTCTTCGCTTCCGCCTTTGGACAGCAGGATACAGTACGCCTGCTGGCTGCCGCGGCCGACGCGGCCCCGCAGCTGATGGAGCTGGGCCAGGCCGAACCGCTCCGCCCCGTCGATCAGCATGACCGTCGCGTTGGGCACGTTGACGCCCACTTCGATGACGCTCGTCGCCACGAGCAGGGATATACGGCCGTCCTGAAAGTCCTCCATAACGGCGGCCTTTTCCTTGCCGGTCATGCGGCCGTGGACGAGGCCGCACGGCCTGTTTTTAAAGACCGTCGCACGCAGTTCTTCATACAAAGCCGTCGCCGCCTGCAAATCTACCGTTTCCGACTCTTCTACGAGGGGGCACACTACGTAGCACTGCTGCCCCTGGGCCATGAGCTTTTCCATAAAAGCGTATACGCGGCGGCGCATCGCCTCGCCGACGGCGTAGGTTTTGACGACCTTGCGGCCTGGAGGCATTTCCCGTATGGACGATACGTCCAAGTCGCCGTATACAGACAAGGCCAGGGTCCGCGGAATGGGCGTCGCCGTCATGAACAGCGCGTGGGGAGCCCGGCCCTTTCCCTGCAGGGCGGCCCGCTGCCGCACGCCGAAGCGGTGCTGCTCGTCCGTCACGACGAGGCCTAAGTCGCAGAACGCGACGTCCTTCTGAATCAGCGCGTGCGTGCCGATAAGAATCTGAATGCTTCCACAACGCAGGTCTTCCAGCAAGGCGTCCCGCTCCTTGGCCGTCGTACGGCCGGTCAGCACGGCGACGCGCACGGGAAGGCCGCGAAACAGCTTGAGAAATTCCTCGTAATGCTGGATTGCCAAAATCTCCGTCGGAGCCATCAAAGCGCCCTGATATCCGTTTTCGACGATTTTCGTCAGGGCCATGGCCGCTACGACGGTTTTCCCCGAGCCCACGTCGCCCTGTACCAGCCGCTGCATAGGCACTTCGCTTTCCATATCGGCCTGTATATCTAAAAAAGCCTGCGTCTGCCCCCTGGTCAAGGAAAAGGGAAGCTGGGATATAAACTGCTTGAGCAGGCTGCCGTTCGGCCCGCATTTAATCCCCATTTGTTTTCCTTCCTGACGGCGGCGCAGCAAAAGGCCCAGCTGCATGTCGAAGAGCTCCTCGAAGGCCAGCTGCTCCCGCGCCTTGCGGCGCACTTCCATAGACGGCGGAAAATGCATGGCCTCATACGCCTGCAGCTCCGGCATGAATCCGCCGCAGACGCTTCTGCCTCCGTCCCATCCCGGCAGCAGGGAGGGACAGCGCTCCGCCTCCGCCAAGGCTTCCCTCACGGCCTTGCGCACGTCGTTCTGCCGCAGGCCGTCCGTCAGGCCGTATACGGGAACGAAGCCCTGTTCCGGCGACAGGCCGCCCTGCTCCGTTTCAGGAGAATTCATCTGCCGCCTTCCGTAGGCCCATTCGATCTTGCCAAAGGCCGCTACGTCCATACCGACGTGAAATACTTTCTTTTTAAAGGGCTGGTTGAACCAGGTCAGCTCCACGGCGCCGCTGTCGTCGGCGATGAGCACCTTCAATATAGTCATGCCCCGCCGCGGTCGCAGCTCCTGTACGCTGCGGACCGTGCCGCAGACCAATACGGGCGTCGGCGACGGCGTCGGCGCGCTGCCAATAGGCCATATGCGGCTGCGGTCCTCGTACTCCCTCGGAAAATACTGCAGCAAATCGCTGATCGTCTGAATTCCCAGCCGGGCAAACAGCGCTTCTTTCCGCGCGCCGATGCCCTTCAGCCGGCGAAGTGTCCCATCCATAAAAAAACTCCTTGTCTTTTTCTCACATTTATTGTATCATATCTTGTAGACTTTTTATAAATAAAACTTGATTTACCTTATGTTTTATGATAGGATTTATATGTTGTACTGTGATGGTGCAGGGAGGTGTAACCAATGGCAAACTATTGCGAAATTTGCGGCAAAGGAATGATGACCGGCATGAACGTCAGCCATTCCCATTTGAAAACAAAAAGAACCTGGAAACCGAACATCCAGAGAGTACGCGCTATCGTAGACGGCGAAGTAAAACGTATCAACGTCTGCACTCGCTGCCTTCGTTCCGGCAAAGTACAGCGCAATGCTTAATTTCATATAAAAAAGATGATTCCCTATCGAATCATCTTTTTTTATTGCCATTTTTCAGTTATACGCCGGCAATGCGCCCGGCCATGGCGGCTGCCCTCTCTTCCACGCCGGGACACTGCAGAATGCTGTTCGGGTCGTTTGCCGTTTCGATCTGGGCAAAGCGCGGCGGCAGGGCAAAATTCTTATTGCAGTTCATCGCGTCGATGACCTGCTCGGCTACGATGTCGCCGCCGCTGTATCCGGAAACGACGAGAGCATAGACCCTCTTCTGTGAAAAGGATGCGAAGTCCTTGCGGAACAAGGCCGTAAGTCGGTTGAAGAAAGCCGTAATATTGGCGCTCACGGCGTCGTTGTAATTGGGGCAAATCAGGACGACGACATCGCCGGCGCGAATGGCCGGATAGACCCGTTCGACGATGACGCCGCCGTAAAAGCATTCGCCCTTTTCACCGAAATGGCGGCACGCCTCGTAGCTGCAGCCCCGGCAGTCGACGACGGCTCCGTTGCGCAGGGAAATTTCTTCTACGTCTACGTCTGCAGGCAGCTTCTTCCGTATCATTTCCCACAGCAGCAGCGTATTCGACGTCTTGCGGCTGCTGGCGTGGAGCACGACGACGCGGCGCGCCGGACGGCGTCCCCGAGAAAGCTCTGCGGCAAAGGCCGTCGTCTTGCGTACCAGACAGGCCGCGCTTTCTTTATAGGCCTGCAGGTTCGTCGCGTCCAGCAGCATGGCCTGCGTATTAAAATTATACAGAGAGCCCGTCGCTTCGACGAGGGGCTTCCCCGGAAAGGCACAGCCAGCCTGATTTGCCATGAAAATCAGCTCGCGGCCTATTTTTTTTGTAAATAATTCGCCCGGCCCGTCGACGAGAACCGCGCCGGCCCAGCCGTCCAGACAGTCGGCCTGAAGGGCCAACGCCGAAATCAGCTGCGCGTGTTCGCAGCTGAAGCCGCCGGCAGGCAGGGCCACGGCAAACAGCACGGCCCGGCCCGCCGGCAGGGCGGCAGCGGAACGGCAGACCTCGGCAAAGGCCGCGCCGTCGACGGCACGGTATTCCAATCCATGCAAAGCATAGGTCAGTACGCTTTCTAACCGGCTCGTATCGGCGCATTCGCGCCAGCCGATCTTCACGACTGTCAACATGCTTCATTCCCCCTTTACACCAGGCGGCACAGATTGATATACGCCGTTTTCAGCCGCTCGTACAGGGCGTCGCAGACGGCTGCGTCTTCATATACGATGCCGTCCCGGGTCATCTGATTCCGGATGCCGAAAAACGCGCCGGCCCCTTCGTCGCCCAAATACACGGAGCCGTAATGCCACTGCTCCCGCAGGGTCAGGAGGATCGATAAGGCCGCCGACGACAAGGCCGGAGCAATGTACGGCTTATAGCCCAATTCGCGGACGGCCATGTTGGCTCCGATGACCAGGTCGGTCAGGGCGCGGGAACGCTCGTCGTCGTAGTCTGTCAGGCTGTCGGCCAGCACCAAGTCCCCGCCGTGAGGCCCGAAGGCCCGCCCTTCGGTCAGGTAGGAGCGGAATTCTTCGCGGCGTTCCGCATAGTAGCAGGCCCGGGCGTTCATGACGCCTAAGCCGTAGCCCTGTACCTGCGCCGGCCTGAGCCCCGACGCCATCCAAAAGGCCTTGCACAACGGGTCTACCGGGTCGGACACGATGCAGGCCAGGCCGGCAAATTTCGCCGCCTTGGCCAGTTCGGCAAAATGGCGTACCAATTCTGTATTCGCCGCCAGCTGGGCCATGCGCACGTCGCCCTGGGCGCCGACAGGCGGCACGCCCTTGCTGGCGCAGAAGACGAATACGTCGCAGTCAAACAGCGCTTCTTCCCCGACGGCGTACACGGGAGGCAGCGACGGCATGCCGCTTCCCTCCCAATCGGCGAAGGGATATCGAATCTGATTGATTTCCATTTCCAGCCGCCTGATATTTTGTTCATTAATATCGCAGATGCCGATGGATTCGACGACGCCGGCACCCAAAAGGCGCAGGCCGATGAGCATGGTCATGCCCACGTCTCCCAAGGCCAAAATATGAACTCTATACGTTTGCTTCCCCAAGGGGCTGCCCGTCAGCGGCAAGGGCGACGTCACCGCCGCCTCGCCGGGCAATTCATGAATATACCGCACCTTATCGTCCTTCCCTTCCAGCGGCGCTCCGCATCAGATCTTCTTCCATGGAGCCTTCCTTCCACTGCATGCGCAGGAGCCGCTCAATATCGTTTTCAATGAACCGGGTCGGGTCCATGTTTTCATCGAATTTTACGCCCACGTCGATGTCGGGAATCCGGGGATACGTAAAGACCTCGCCGAGGCGCTTCAGCGTCAGGCGGCGTTCGTACGTTTCCTGATAGACGTCCTGCAATACCCGCATGATGTGGGCGGCGTTCTGCAGGCACGTCAGGGAATACCAGTAATGAGCCAGGAAATCGCCGCGGCTGACAAACTCGGGATTGACGTAGGGCAGGATCAGGTTGATAGCCGGGTTGCTGTCGTAGCCGCTGTAGTTGTGGGCGTTGTCGATGCTGTCGCCGCCGATATAAGGGTAGCAGTCCTTTTCGTTGAGCCAGACTTCCAGCGTCGGCAGGAAATAGGCGCTTTCGGCCTTCATGTTCTTTTCGACCATCATGTCCATGGCCTGCCCGGTCATGACGCCGACGAGGACCTCTTTGACTTCGATGTCGCACTTGTCCAGGTACGGCGTGAGCATCCGCATGCGGTGGCCCTTGTGCAGCAAGTCGTCGATGAGGATGACCGGCCTGTCAAAGGACTTGATCGTCCGGACCTGATTTTCCACAGGCGAATAATGATGTGATTCGGCCAGGGTAAATTCCTTGACGTACCGGTCGAAGTACTTGCCGATGTGCAGGCTCTTCGTCACCGTATTGGGCACCAGGACGTTGCTCAGGGCCTTGCCGAAGGGCACGGACATATAGGGGCCGCGCCGTTTTTTCTTGTCCTCGACAGTAGAGACGCCGTTGATTTCGGCGACCTTGTTGATGATCTTGTTGTGGAAGGAGCTCATGTTAAAGGACAGGAGCAGTTTGCCCGGGTAAATCAGCTTGAGCACGGCCAGCAAGTTGTTGTGGGCTTCGTGCAGGGCTTCGCGGACGAGAGGATTCTTGTTGAAGGGGTTTTTGATGACCGTTTCGACGTCCTTAAACAAGACGATAGGCGACTTCATATCTACGACGTACAGGGGATGCTCGCTGCCTTCCGGCGCGATGTTGACGAAGCCCTGCAGCTCGAGGGCGTCGATGATTTCGGCGTCGTAGCCCGCTTCGTCTACAGGACGGTACACGGCGTAGGCAAAGTCGCGGGAAATGAGCTCCGTCAGAATTTCCGTAATGGTAATCTGGGCCACGTTGTCGATAGTCGACGTGTCGTCGGCGTAGAAGAAGCCAATGCAGGCGATGCTGCCGCCGGCGGCGTTGCGGATATGCGAGGCCAGCTGGGAATCGCCGATTTCCTTCAGCAAATCCCGCGTGCCGATGCGGTGGGCCGCGGCATAGGCGATCATCGTCCGTTCCTGCCGGGCGTCGTCGACGTACAGAGTCCGCACGGTTTCCCGCTCGATGTACTTGTCGAGGATATCCATGTTGTACCCCTTATTCCACAGCTTGTTGCAGATCGGCCACAGGCTTTCGGCGCCGCGGGGCTTAAAGGCGCCGATGCCCAGCTCCCGCGCTTCCAGGACGTGCTTATAGGCCGGTTCGCGCAGGTACATGTTGTTGTCGTAAATGAAATTCTGGGCTACGGCGTCGATGAGGTTGGATATGTCGCGATTCAGGTCGATGTTTTCGCGGATCTTCGTCGAGCTGATATCTTCGTAGAATTTGTCGAGAGTCAAATACACGACCTTTCCCGTAATGCCGTGGCCGCCGTCGTCGTGGTCCCGCCCTTCATTTTCCCTCGTCTCGCGGGCGAAGGCGATATGGTTTACCGTATGGATGGAATCCTTCGTCGGCGCGGCCTTGTAAGCCGAAGCGTTTTCGATGACGTCGGTCCCGACGGCGATGTACAGGTCCTTCTTGGCAAAAATCGCCTTCAGCCGGGCTACGTCCTTCGGATTGGCAATGTTGACGGGAATATCGTCGGGGAAGGGATACATGTCCTCTTCGTCGGCGACGGACATATTCATGATCTTGCGCCGCATGAGGCGGGGCTGGGTATGCTTGGACCAGGAAAATTCATCGAGGGCCAGATATACGTCGAAGCCCAGGTCGCGAATCTTGCAGGCCACGGCCTTATGCCCCAGGCTGAAGGGGTCGAAGGTCCCCGGGTAGAAGCAGGCCTTGCGGGCCGGCGGGAAGGAAAAGGCGCCGTTCTGGAACTCATGATGGCCGATATAGCGGTAAATATGATTCAGGACGGCGGCGTTGCTGTAGAAGTCCAGAACACCTTCGGGATTTTCGTCGAGCAGAACCAGGAGCTTTTTGTAGCAGTGCAGGAATAAAAAGTCCTTCTGCTCCATGGCCATGACCGGGCTGTGAAAGACAAACTTCCCGATATCGCGGAAGGCGTCGCGGCTCAGCTCGTCGTCGTAGTGGGCGTAAGCCTTGATCATGATGTACAGCAGGCGGCGCTGACGCCGTTCGTTGACGTCCCCGTCGTCTCCGAACTCCTCGGCAAATTCGGAGAAGTTTTCCAAAATGACGCCGACGGTGTTGACGATAGACGATGCCAGCTGAATGTTGACCGTCAAAATCTGCGACGAAATCGTATTGATAAATTCGTCAAATTCCTGCGGCGGCAGCTTCAGAATCATGCGGCCCAGGAATTCCGGCACGTACTTCGATATCTGGGGATCGCCGATTTCCAGGCCGTTGAACAGTTCGACGGCCAGCTCATTGCGCTGCGAGTACGTCATGTTGGCAGCGATGCGCAGCAGGCTTTCCCCTGCCGCCTGGCGGACAAAGATGGACTCGCTGATTTTCAGAAGGTTCGTCAGATGCATGCCCAGATGCATGACGTCGCCCTTGTCGCACGTATCGTCCATATACCGCATCATCAGCTCTATATTGGCGACCTTGATGCCCCAGTGGGTCCCCATCTTCAAGTCGATGAGGAACAGGCTGCCTTCATGCTCGGAAAAGGCCTTTTTATCGGCAGGCAAATTCATCACCGCCAGGAGGTCGTCGTAATATTGTTCCTCCGTATATCCGTCATAGAGGCAGCGCTTCGTGTTCAGGGCGGCGACGCGCAGGTTCTGGGAGGAAGACTGCAGGGCCGTTTCCACGAAGGGGTGGACCGCCGTCATAAATTCCCCGGGAATGTCGCTGCGCTTCATGTCGTCCAGGACTTTCAGGAGCATGATGTACCGCTCTTCCGGATAATTGCGGCGCTCGAAATACTTGGCCATCACGCGGATGTAATCGCCGCGGTCTTTCGCCGGGCAGGAATCCAGTACGGCTTCGACGAAGCTGCTCAGGCAATAGCCGATCCACAGCTTGTGCTGCTCCGTAAACCGCATTTCCGGATAGATGATCATGTCCAGATACTGATCAAACAGGGACAGGCTCGTGACGACCTTATGGGGAAGGGACACGCCCTCAGGCAGCTCCTTTGTGTATTTTTCGTTGAAATTAGCGACAATGCGCCCCATGAGGGCCGCCGACTGGAAGCGGATGTCCCCTTCTTTATGAGACAGCAGCTCGTACAGGAATTTCAGCGTCATGACCTTTTGATGCTCTGTCATGTACGTCGAGTACTCTTCGAAAATGCCGATATAGGTGCGGACGTTTTTCCACAGCTGCTCGCTGCGGGCCGCTTCGATGAGGTTGCCGAAATCGCTGTCGTCGCGGAAGATACTCATGAGGCGGATGTTGTGGGCAATGGCCGCGTACTTCAGCTGTTCGACGACTTCTCCCTCCGCCAGGAGCACCATTTCCCGCGGCTCTGGAACGTCGGGCTGGACGTGGTCCCGCGAAAGGTCGGCCGGCAGCTCGACGACGCCCTTTTCCCGCATGAACGACTCGAAATCGGCCAGCTTGGCGTATACCTTCTGGTACCGGTGGCGCTTCGCCTCGTCTACGTTATCCAATTTTCCTAAAATGACGTCGAAGGCTTCCTTCAGAGTATAGAAATGAACGACTTCCCTGCCCTGGGCGTCGCGGCTACTCTTGACCCGGAAATCGGCGTAGATGAGCAGCAGCGATTCGACGGAAAGATTTTCCAGCTCCAAATCCCAGACGGAATGGTTAGCCGCGATGTGTCCGATGCCGGACAAGCCGACGCGGCGGCAGCAGGCGTCGGTATAGTAATAGTGCAGGTAGGGCACGCGCTTTTCTTCGTTTTTCTTGCAGCCGTATTTCCCCAGGTCATGGCACAGAGCCGCGCCGGAAATGAGGGCCAGGTCGACGGGCTCGCCGAGGAAGGCCAGCTGACGCGCCGCATGCAGGGCGACGTAATGGACGCCGGCAATATGGCCCAGCGTGTTGAAGGGGGAAATTTCCGAGCCGATGCGCATGAATTCATAGATATACTGATCTTCCAGCATCTTGATCATGTGCAGGTATTCCCGCGTATAGCCCTGCTTCATAATTTCTTCATCGTCGAGAAAATCGAAATCGACGGTCGGGTCAAAGGGCAGCACGGCCCGTTCGTACTGATACAATCCGTGCAGCAGCTGCATGAGCACGAGGCGCCCCAGGCGGAATTCGCCGTCGCCGCTGTGCGCTACGGGCTTGCCGTCCCAGCCTTCCCACTGAGCCGCCGTAATCGGAAAGAGCCTCTCTAAGACGGCGCAGTAGCAATGGGCCAGCCAGCCGCCTTCCGGCTCTTCGGCCAAACAGGATATGTACCGCCGCGCCGCCTCCAGCACTTTGGCGGAAACATACCGTCCCCGGCTGTCGCGGCACCCTTCCAATTCGCCGGCCAGCTTCATGACGCCGTTGGCCTTCATAAACGCCGGGCCGTCGCCGGGCTTCATGCCGGCAGCCTTTAAAAAGGCCGAATCAGACAAGGCCTTGTACAAAAAGGTCTTCAGGTCTAATTTTTTTTCTTCCATAACCTTCTCCTTGCTTGCAGATACGAAAAAAGACGCCGAAAATGGCGTCCTTTTTTCATGCCATTTTACTCGTGATACAACTCTTTATTGCGTTTGACGATTTCCATGACAAGATTTGCTGTTTCTTCAATTGCTTTCGACGACACGTCGATAATCGGGCAATGAAGACGGCGCATGACGTTGCGGGCATACGTCAGTTCTTCATTGATCCGCTCGATGTTGGCGTAGCTGGCGTTCGAATCGAGGCCCATGCTGCGCAGCCGTTCCGAACGGATAAAATTCAATTTAAAGGGATCGATAATGAGGCCGACGATTTTACGGGCCGGCACCTGGAATAATTCCGGAGGCAAGGCTACTTCCGGCACCAAGGGCAGGTTGGCAGCCTTGATCCGCTTATGAGCCAAATACATAGATAAGGGCGTCTTAGACGTACGGGATACGCCGACGATGACGATATCAGCCTTTAAGAAGCCCATCGGATTTTTGCCGTCGTCAAATTTGACGGCGAATTCAATCGCTTCGACGCGCTTGAAGTATTCTTCGTCGAGCTGATGAATCATGCCCGGCTTCATCGTCGGTTCCGTATGGGTCAGCGTGCCTACGCCGGCCAGCATCGGGCCGATGATGTCGACGAGGGTAACGTTCTGCGCGTTAGACAACTCCTGCAGCTTGCGCCGCAGCGTCGGGGATATAATAGTACAGCAGATCATCGCGCTGTGTTCTTTCGCCTTTTGTACGATTTCTTCGACCTGCTGTTCCGTACGAATATAGGGCATGCGCACGATATCAAATTCCTGTTTGTCGTACTGGCAGGCCGCCGCCCGGGCTACGCGTTCCGCCGTATCTCCCAGCGAGTCCGAGCAGGCGTAAATGATCGGTTTTGCCACCTTACGTTCTCCTTCCTAATCCACATTCAACAAATAACCGCGTAATGTTTGTTTTCGATATTCTTCCGACAATCTGTAAATCCTTCTTATCTTCCTCATCCGTATCGAGAACATGAACTACCGGCAGACAATCAATTTCATATTCTATCATGCGCTGCGCCGCTGCCAGCGCCTTTTCATCAGCCTGCACGTAAATGACCTTGCTGACCGGCGTCATGACCATACGCACCGGCAGAGCTCTCAAATCGTTGTTGCCCATAGCCGTCTTCAACAAATCCTTTCGGGATACGACACCGGCCAGAATATTATCCGTCGCGACAAATACCGTTCCCGCATCTTCCGTAAACATAGCGATGACCGCGTCGTAGGCGCTGGTGTGCTCGCCGACGATGACCGGCTGCGATAAACACGACTCAATGCTGATATCCATGATCTTTTGAGACAGCAAGTCCTTTTCCTTATCGCCGATAAAGAAATATCCCAGCTTTGGCCGCGCGTCTATCAGTCCCAGCATCGTCAATATCGCCAGATCGGAGCGCAGCGCTGCCCGCGTCACGTGCAGCTGGTCGGCAATGTGCTGTCCCGTAATCGGACTATGCTCCTTGACGATATTCAAAATCGTTCCCTGCCGTTCCGATAACATATTGTGGTTTCACCTCCTGATAATCGCTTATTATCATACCATATTTTACTCCAAGATGCATAAGAAAAAGGCGGACCAAAAGAAATAATTTACTCTTTTGGCGCCGCCTTTTCTCATATCATCGACTTACCATGTATAATCTTCTGTATCTGCGCGGCCTTTTCCGGTCAGGGAATCCATCAGCATACGCTGTTCGATCTGCGCGACGTTCTTGCGCGTCGATACAACGGCGTCGGGATTGACGGAAATAGAATCGATGCCGCTCTTAACGAGAAATTCCGTAAAATCAGGATATACGCTCGGCGCCTGGCCGCAGATGGAAACGGTCTTTCCATCCCGGTGAGCTACTTCGATCAAGTGGCGAATAGCCCGCTTAACGGCTAAGTTGCGTTCGTCAAACAGAGGAGCTACCGTTTCGTTATCGCGGTCGCAGCCCATGACGAGCATCGTCAGGTCGTTGGAACCGATGGAATACCCGTCGACAAACTTATTGAACTGATCCGCCAGGATGATGTTGGAAGGAATTTCAGCCATCAGCCATACTTTGAAGTCCGGTCCGCGGTGGAGTCCTTCTTCAGCCATGAGGCCGACGATCTTTTCCATTTCGTCGACGCGGCGGCAGAAGGGAACCATGACGTTCAGATTCTTGAAGCCGTATTCTTCGCGGACTTTGCGGACGGCCTGCAATTCCAGGCGGAAGGCTGCGACGTATTTCGGGTCGTAGTAGCGGGATGCGCCGCGCCAGCCTAAGAGAGCGCTGCTTTCCTGCGGTTCATACTTGTCGCCGCCCTTGAGGTTGCGGTATTCGCTGGATTTGAAATCGCTGAGGCGAAGCGTTACCGGGCGCGGAGCCAATGCCTGGCAAACCTTGCGCATGCCGTCGGCCAGCTGGTCGACGACGCGTTCGGGATGGCCGATTTCGATGAGATACAAGGGATGTTCGTGAATGAACGTCGTCCAGATGAATTCTTCGCGCATGAGGCCGATGCCGTCGCAGGGCAGCTTACCGTGTTTTTCCGCCAAGTCGGGGTTGCCCAGGTTCATGTAAATCTTCGTGCCCGTAATGGGAACCGGTTCGGACATGACGACTGTCGCCTGGCCGCCGGCCTGAGCTGCTTCTTCCTTCGGTTTTACGATATCGGCGACGGTGCCTTCGTATACGATGCCGTTCGTCGCGTCGACAGTAATATCCGCACCGTCGGGAATCGTCGTCGTCGCTTCAACGCTGCGGCTCTTCGTGCCGACGATGCAGGGGATGCCCAGCTCGCGGCTGACGATCGACGCGTGGCAGGTCATGCCGCCGGCGTCGGTGACGATGGCTCTGGCCTTCTTCATAGCCGGCACCCAGTCGGGGGCGGTCATCGTCGTAACGAGGATTTCCCCTTCCTTAAATTCTTCGATCTTCGACGGATCGAGGATGACGTGGGCTTTGCCGGCGGCGCTGCCCGGGCTGGCCGGCAGGCCCTTTACGATGACCTTGCGGTCCGTCGTCACGGCTGCAGGAGCCGCTTCGGCCTGTCCCTTTTCCTGATTTTTCTTGGACCATACCGTTTCGGGGCGGGCCTGGAGGAGCCATACCTTGTTATCCCGTTCGTCGACGCCCCATTCCATATCCATGTAGCAGCCGTAATGCTGTTCGATAGCCTTGGCGTACGTTGCCAGTTCTTTTACCTGTTCGTCCGTAATGACCTGCATCTTCTGTTCTTCTTCCGGCACGAGCTGTTCTTCGCAGTCGCCGCCGGGCTTGCGGACGAGCTTCACGGGCTTCGTATTGATCATCTTGTCCAGAATCGTCAAATCGTCCTTCTTGACGCGGAAGTTATCCGGCGTAACCGTACCCTGTACGACGTATTCGCCCAGGCCCCAGGCGCCTTCGATCGTAATCGTCGAATCGTCGCCCGTCACGAGGTCGACCGTAAACATAACGCCGGCAGCCTTGGAGAATACCATCATCTGGACGGCGGCGCTCAAGGCGACGGACAGATGGTCGAAGCCTTTCTTCGTCCGATAGTACGTAGCGCGGTCGGTAAACGTAGAGGCATAGCATTCCTTGACCTTCTGGATTACCATATCGGCGCCCTGGACGTTCAGATACGTATCCTGCTGTCCGGCAAAGCTGGCGTCGGGAAGGTCCTCTGCCGTAGCGCTGGAACGGACGGCGACAAAGGGATTGTCTTCGCCGACTTTTTTGCCCAGTTCTGCATAGCTGGCCCGAATCGCTTCGGCCAGATCAGCCGGCATATCGGCAGCGCAAATTGCTTCGCGGACAGCTGCCGTGACGCTGCGGAGCTGAATGGGGTCTTCTACATCGGTCAGGCCCTGGAGAAGTTCTTTAATCTTTTCATCCAAGCCCGTTTCGCGCATAAAATGACGGTACCCTTCGGCCGTCGTAGCGAAGCCGTAAGGTACGGGTACGCTCGTCTGCGACGTCAGTTCGCCCAGCGAAGAAGATTTCCCGCCTACGAGAGCGACGTCCTCGCGGCGCAGTTCATCAAACCATAATACAAAAGCCTTATCTCTATCCATTCCCTCTTACCTCCTAGAACAAGCAGATATGCTATTTATTTGTTTCCTTTACATTTATGGTACTTTATTTGTTAGAAAAAGTCAACACATTTTCAGTATCTATTGTACATTTCTTTTATATATTATATACTATTTGTGCGGTATTGCTTATGTAACTATCTAAAAATAGTATAATGCCCCTTCCGGCAATGATTTTCGCCCCTTTCCGGCTTTTCCCGCCGCGAAAGTCCCTTCCGATATAGGATAATGTATATAAATATGCTATAATAAGAAATTAGCAAAGATTCATTTCTGCTTATTGAAAGTTATATATTATATTTATGTTTTATAATATAGGAGGATCTATGTATACGCCTAGACGGAGAGCTAAACATGCTAAAAAATCATCAGGACCTATGCACCGTCTGCGACTCCTGATTATCTTATGCGTCGTCGTAATCGCCGGCCTGACCTTCGGCTACATTTTCGCCGCCTATCAAAGCCTGCCGACGGTAGGCAACAACATGCGGCCTGCCGTGTCGTCGCAGGTCTTCGATATTCACGGCCGCCTCGTGACGACCCTGCATTCCGACCAAAACCGCCTGCCTATCGACATCAACAAGGTGCCCCAGCATTTGCAGAACGCCTTTATCGCCGCGGAAGACAACCGCTTCTACGACCATATCGGTATCGACCCCATCGGCATCGGCCGGGCCATCGTGACGAACATTACCAGCGGCGGCATCGCCCAGGGCGGCAGCACCATTACGCAGCAGCTGGCGAAAAACGCCTTCCTGTCGCAGGAACAGACGCTGAAACGCAAAATCCAGGAAGCCATGCTGGCCCTGGAAATCGAACGGAAATACAGTAAAAAAGAAATTCTGGAAATGTACATGAACCAGATTTATTTCGGCCAGGGCGCGTACGGCATCCAGACGGCAGCCCGCACGTACTTCGACAAGGACGTCGACCAACTGAACCTCAAGCAGTGCGCTATGCTGGCCGGTCTGCCCAAGAGCCCTAATTACTACTCGCCCTTCAATAATCTGGAAGAAGCGAAAAAACGCACGAACACCGTCTTAGACCAAATGGTGAAATACGGCTATATTTCTCAGGCTGAATGTACGGAAGCGAAAAACGCCGACTTAGAATTGACGCAGATGAAGCAGACCGACGACAACGCCGATACGGCTTCCTTCGTCGACTATGTGTCGCAGCTCGTGGCCTCCAAATACGGCGACGACGCCCTGTACAAGGAAGGCCTGAAGATTTACACCACCATGGACTTGGAAAAACAGCGCGCCGCAGCGGAAGCCCTGCGCCAGCTGCCGGACAACTATAAGGACGAAAACGGCTTGACCCAGCCGCAGGGCGCCCTCGTCTCCATCGACCCGAGAAACGGCCACATCCTGGCTATGGTCGGCGGCCGCGGCCAGGACAGCTTCAACCGCGCCACCATGGCCGTCCGCCAGCCCGGTTCTGCTTTCAAGCCCTTCGTATACATGACGGCCCTGCAGCACGACATGTCGCCGTACTCGACAATGGAAGATAAGGCCATCTCGTATGGCTCGTGGAGCCCGCAGAACTCCGATATGACCTTCCGCGGCAAGATGTCCCTGGCCGACGCCCTGGCCCTTTCGGTCAACACCGTCGCCGTCCAGCTGGCTGATGAAGTCGGTCCCTCCAATATCATCGCCAACGTCAAGAAGATGGGCATTACGACGATGGAAAAGGACGACGACAACCTGGCCATGGCCTTAGGCGGCCTGACCCGGGGCGTAACGCCGCTGGAAATGGCCAGCGCCTACGGTACCTTCGCCAATAGAGGCGTCCACGTCAAACCCGTCGCCATCGTCAAGATCCTGGACCGCAACGGCAACGTCCTGGAAAACGAATCTACCCTGAATCAGGATAAAAATAAGACCCAGGTCATGTCGGAAAAAGAAGCCTATGAAATGACCTATATGCTCGAAGGCGTCATCGATCACGGCACCGGCACGGGCGCAGCCATCGGCCGGCCCGCAGCCGGCAAGACCGGCACGACGGACAACAACGTCGACGCCTGGTTCGTCGGCTATACGCCGACGATCGTCACGGCCGTCTGGATCGGCGACGACTCGGGCTCGCACAGCCTGGGCGAAGTATACGGCGGTACGATTCCGGCAGCTATCTGGCGGGATTACATGACCGTCGCCACGCAGGACGAATCGTACGAAGGCTTCGCCATCCCGGCCGGCATGGAACCGATTGCGCCGCCGCCGAAAGAAGAACCTAAACCCAAAGCGGATGACAAAAAAGACGCAGCTAAGGACAAGGGACAGAAATCGCGCGAACCGGCAGCGCAAAACGACGAATCTTCTGATACCGGCGAACGAGCCGCCGAAGAACGGGCCGTCCAGCAGGCCGCGCGCAACAACAAGGAAGAATAACATACTGGCATGCAATGCCGAGGCTGCAAGCCCGTCCCTTCAGCAGATCTGCTCTGCCGAAGGGACGGGCTTATTTTATTTCACACACTATATACGACAAAAACGCCATAGGGCTTGGCCGAAACCAATGCCGCTATGGCGTTTATAATATACCTATGATATTGTCAGCCCTATGTGCTGGAGGGCGAGGGGAGATTACCGCGCGTTAGCTTCGCCGCGGAAAATCGTGCCGCGGCTGGCGTCTACCGTGACGAGCTCGCCGTTTTCCAGGGCGTCGGCGGCATGAGCCGCTCCGACGACCGTCGGGATGCCGAGGGTAATGGCAACGATGGCCGATTCGCTCGTGAGGCCGACTTCTTCCGATACGATAGCGCCGGCTTTCTTCATGTATTCTACCCATTCCGCTTTAGCCGAACGGACGACGAGGATGCAGCCCGGCGTAAAGTTCTTTTCCAGCGATTCCGTGTCGGTTGCGATGCAGACCTTGCCGATAGCCGAATTGCGGCCGATGCCCGTGCCGCGGATGAGGACATCGCCTACGACCTGAACGCGGATCATGTTGGTCGAGCCGGACTTGGCGACGGGAACGCCGGCCGTGAGGACGACGAGGTCGCCGGCCTTGATGAGGCCGCTGTCGAGGGCTGCGAAGATGCCGTTGTCGACGACTTCATCCGTATCGCTGGCTTCCTTGCCGACGATAGCCTGGACGCCCCAGTTCAGCTGGAGGCGGCGGACGACGCTTTCATGAGGAGATACGGCGACGACGGGACATTCCGGACGGAACTTGGAAATCGTCTGAGCTGTGCTGCCTCGTTCCGTCGACGCGATAATAGCGGCGGCGTGAAGGTCTTCGGCAATTTTTACGACGGCCTTGCCAATAGATTCCGTCGTCGTAGACGACGAAGCGTGTTCGTCCTGGTGGGACGGCGGCGTAAACTGGCTTTCCGTGAACATGGCTACGCGGGCCATCGTTTCTACGGCTTCGACAGGATACATGCCGCTGGCCGTTTCGCCGCTGAGCATAACGGCGTCCGTGCCGTCGAGGATAGCGTTGGCGACGTCGCTCGTTTCCGCGCGGGTCGGGCGGGGATTATTGCACATAGATTCCAACATCTGCGTCGCCGTAATGACCGGCTTGCCGGCTGCCTGGCATTTGTGAATGAGCATCTTCTGCAGCGTCGGCACTTCTTCTGCCGGCACTTCGACGCCCAAATCGCCGCGGGCTACCATGATGCCGTCGCTCATCTTGATGATTTCGTCGATATTGTTAACGGCAGCCTGACATTCGATCTTGGAAATGATCTTCATCGGGCTGTTGTGTTTTTCCAAAATCTTGCGGATCGTCACGACGTCCTTGCCGCGCTGGATAAAGGAAGCGGCGATCCAGTCCATATTCATGCGGATGCCGAATTCAATGTCTGCGGCGTCCGTTTCCGAAACGGCCGGCAAATTGATGGCGATGCCCGGCACGGCGACGCGCTTGCGGTCGCTCATCTTGCCGCTGTTGAGGATCTGCGTATGGATATCCTGGCCTTCGACGCTGATGACTTCCAAGTTTACCAGGCCGTCGGACAAGAGGATATGGTCGCCGGCCTTTACGTCCTGAGGCAGTTCTTTGTAATTTACAGAAACGATCGTTTCGTCGCCTTCGACGTCGCGGGCCGTCAAGGTAAACTCCTTGCCTTCTTCCATTTGGATGGAGCCGTTTTTAAACTTGCCGAGGCGGATTTCCGGGCCCTTCGTATCGAGGAGCAGGGCTACGGGAATGCCTACCTTTTTAGAAGCGGCGCGAACCATGTCCATGCGCGCCTTGTGTTCTTCGTGGGAACCGTGGGAAAAATTAAAGCGGGCGACGTTCATGCCGGCCTGAATCATCTGTTCGACGATTTCCTGGGAATTCGAACTCGGGCCGAGAGTGCAGACAATTTTCGTTTTTTTCAACATGCGTAATCTCCTTTACACAATACCAACTCTATGACTGAAACAAATCTAATGATGTATCTAACGAAGTCAATAAAATACGGGCGCTGGTTACGTTCGTCGCCAGCGGAATGCAGTGCACGTCGCACAGGCGAAGGAAGGCCGATACGTCCGGTTCGTGAGGCTGCGCCGTCAGCGGGTCCCGCAGGAACACGACGGCGACGACTTCGCCCGACGCGATCATGCCGCCGATCTGCTGGTCTCCTCCCAGCGGTCCGGGCTGCATTTTTCTGACGGATAATCCCGTCGCTTCTTCAATCCGCTTTCCCGTTTCCCCCGTTCCGACCAAAGGGAACTTCTGCAATACGTGTTTAAACTGACAGGCCAATCCTACCATATCCTGTTTCTTTGCATCATGGGCAATGAGCGCAACATACTTTTCCAAGGCTTTACCTCCTTTTTCTGTATCCGCAGCAATACTGTTCCAACTGGTACGTTTTTCGTCCCATGTGGGCAATATATACAGTGCCCGGCGTTGCTCGAGCACTGTTCGTCCTTGATTGTACCGTATCCCTTTCAATAATGCAAGTCCTAAATACGGCATTATCTCCAAAAACTATAGATTCTATGCAAGTATTACAAACCTATTACCAAAGCTTTACCCGCTCTTCCGGCGCGACGTACATGCCGTCGCCGTCCTCTACGTCATAGGCCTCGTAGAACGAATCTGTCGCCGAAAGAGCGCCGTTGACCCGGGCCTGCATGATGGGATGGGGGTCGGTCTGCACGCTTTGCAGGAGCAGCTGCGGCGTCATTTTGCTGGCAAAAATAGCGGCAAAATTGCGGTACAAATCGCGCAGTGTGTTTTCGTCTCCGCCGGCGATTTCCGTCGCGACGGACAAGCCGCCGCAGTCGGCAATGGCTTCGTTAGCGACGAGAGCCCCGTTTTCATATAATCCCCCGCCTACTTCATAGCGGCTGTAATAAGGGGCAAAGGCCGCGGCTTTTTGCTGAAACATCGCATAATCGCCGGCAGTCCACCAGTTCTTCATATTGCCGTCCTTATCGTACTGACTGCCGTTGGGGTCGAAGGCATGGGAAATTTCATGGCCGATAACCACGCCGATGCCGCCGAGGTTCGCACCGTACGAGGCGTCGGGGCTGTAGAAGGGCGGATTCAAGATGCCGGCGGGAATCGTAATGCTGTTGTTCGCCGGGATATACGCGGCGTTGACGTCCTGCGGCTGGAAGGCGTACCATTTATCCGGGTCAAAATCAGTCCCAATAAGCCGATGTACTTGAGCCTGTACCAGCACGGCGTTGTGCATGATATTGCGCAGCAAGTCGCCGCCGTCCCCTTCGGATACGACGTCGGGCATATCCTCAATGATCGGCTTGTCGTCCGCCGCCGGACCGCCGACAAACACGCGCAGGGCGTCGAGCTTGCCTACGGCTTCTTTCTTCGTATCCTCATCGAGCCAGTCGTTTTTCAGCAAGCGCTCCCGGTATACGCCGCGGATTTCGTCGATCATCGCCTTCACGTCCCGTACAGCGTCAGGCGAGCAATGGTCCTTCATGTAAATCTGCCCAAATTCATAGGGAAGAAGGCCCTGAACCATGCGGCTTGCCGTCTCTTCGTCGCTGCGGCTCTTTGTGATGCCGAAGCGGTACTGCGTATAGCTCCGCTGCAAATCGCGAAGCCGCCTGTCAGCGTAAGGAGCGAAGCCGTCCATAATGCGGAACACGGCGTAGCTCTTCAGCAGGGGCAGATTATCCTGGACATACGCTTCGTCCAGCTTCTGAAGATAGGCTGCGTCGGCCAGAAAGAGCTTTTCTTCCTTCGTCAGCTTCCACGACGACAGCAGGCGGCGGCCGTTCATATGGGGCATGAAGGCTTCGATCTCGTTCCGCCTATACATCGTATTCAGCACGGCAAAGTCGTTTCGCTCTTCGCTGCTCAGCATGGCCGGAGCCCAGCTCTGTTCCATGGCGAAAATAGCTTCGGCCTGCCGGGCCGCTTCCTCTGCCGGGCACCCCGCCTCGGCCAGCACGTCGGCAATATACGTCTTATAGGCCTGCCATGCGCCAGGCTGCGGCTCCTTTTCCAGCTCGTATTTGCTCAAAATCGTCTCCGCCGGCACGATGCGGGCGGCATAGCGCAGCGAATCGGGCATGCGGTCCGCCGTATAATCGACAAATACGGACGCGCCGGACGATTCCCTTACCTGGAGCAGGGCCTGGGTCAGTTCATCCGTCGTTCCAGCCTGCCGCACGGGAGCCAAGACGTCCTGCAGATGCTGCCGCGCCGTCGCGTCGCGCCGTTCCATGTCGACAGCACAGCGATATAAATCGGCGATTTTCTGCTCCGGCGTCCCCTTCGCGTACGAGCCTTCCTTGGCAGCGATTTCATGGAGCTCCTGTTCTAAAATTTTCGTATTTTTCAGCGATTGTTCCTTAAACCAGGACCAGGATGGCTCGGTCGGCTCAATCTTCTTTTCCGCCAGCGTCGGCCCGTTGACGGCTAAGTAAAAGTCGTCCCGTTCCGAAACGGGCTCCTGGGCCTGGGCCGTGCCGAAAGCCAGCAGCGCCGTCAGCACCAGCGCGGTCAGGCGTTGTTTCGTCCTATATCTCATCGGTATCCTTACTCCTTTACAGTCGGAAATCTATCGCGCCGTCAGCGCCGGATCTACTGCGCCGTTGGCGGCAAAGGCCTTGGCCCGGTCGATGCAGGTCGCGCAGACGCCGCAGGGCCTGTCGCCGCCTTCATAGCAGCTCCAGGTCAGTTCGTACGGAGCGCCCAGCCGCAGCCCTTCCTTGACAACGCCGGCCTTGTTCCACGACAGCAGCGGCGCTTCCAGGCGGCACGTGCGGCCCGATCCTTCGTAAATAGCCGTCGCCATGGCCTGTTCAAATTCGGGCGTACAGTCCGGATACGCCCGTCCCGCCGCGTCATCGGCGTGGGCTCCGTAATAGATCGTTTCGGCGCCGACGCTGACGGCAATCGCCGCGGCATAAGATAAAAATAAGCCGTTGCGGAAGGGCACATACGTATCAACAGTCCCTTCGCCGCCTAATTCCTTCAGCTGCTCCGCATAGGACTCGTGGCGGATTTCCCTGCCCCTTCCCTGCAGCAGGGAGCTGTCACTCAGGGCGAAGGCCTGGGATAAATTCGTTTCTTTATGAGCCACGCCGTAATGGGCGGCTACCTGGCGGGCCGCCTGTATTTCCTTCGCGTGCTTTTGCCCGTAATAGGCCGTCAGGGCCATTACCTCACCGGCGCCGTATCGTTCCACAGCCATAGCCAGGCAGGTCGTCGAATCGACGCCGCCGCTCAGCAGTACAATGCATTTCATATGTATTCTTCCTTTCCATCTGTACGATGACCCTATTATACCATATTTTGCCAAGCCGTTTTTCTGACGAAATCCCTTGCATTCCCCCAGCTGTCCTTTATAATAAAAACCATAACGCACTATCGTAAAGGGAGTAGATATCATGATTAAAGCACTGCTGCTCATATACGCCATTTGGGGATTTAACTGGGTCGCCATGAAGGAGGCGACGCTCTTTTTCCCTCCGGTCCTCTTTGCCTGCTACCGCTTCGCTGTCGGCGCGGCCATCCTGCTGGCAGTCAACGCCTGGCTGAAGCTGCCCCTTCCGCCGCGGCGGTACTGGAAATGGATCGCCCTGACGGGACTGCTGCAGATCGCCGGCAACAACGCGGCCATGCAGATGGGCATTAAAGACCTGGACGCCGGCCTCGTCGCCGTCCTGAACTACAGCATGCCCGTATGGGTCGCCATCCTGGCCCATTTCTTTTTAAATGAAAAGCTGACGAAGCGCAAGGCCTTAGGCGTCGTCGTCAGCATGATCGGCCTGGTTATCCTCATGCACATCGACTCCCTCGGCAACGCCTCCAGCCTGTTCATCACTATCGGCGGCGCCATTTCCTGGGCCGTAGCAAACGTCGTCATCAAGTATCAAAACAGCAGGCTGAAAGGCAAGGACTGCAATATGATTCAATACACGGCCTGGCAGATGACCATCGGCTCTATCATCTTATTCGTCTACACCAGCTGTATGGAAACAGGCCAGGTACACTGGACGCCTATGGCCGTCGCCTGCCTGGCCTACAACGGCATCCTGGCCTCCGCCCTGGCCTTTTTCCTCTGGAACTACGTCCTCACCTGCATGGAAGCCAGCAAGGCCTCTATTGCCGTCTTGGCCGTCCCTGTCGTCGGCGTCGTCTGCGGCATCCTCTTCTTAGGCGAAAGGCTGTATGTCAGCACTGCCGCCGGCATGGTTCTGATATTAGCCGGTATTCTTCTCATCGTAGCGCAGAACTCAAAGCCCCTGTCCTCACGGTTTCATCGCTCAAAATCGTAACAACACCGAACATATACGAGCTTACGTAAAGCCACTGTATTCGAATTGCTATAAAAATTCGTATTCTTGTGCTTCCCATAATATGACTGAACCCCGCTTGCTATAAACAGCAGGCGGGGTTCAGCGTATGCATGTCAGTATATCATTATCAGAAAAAGGCTGGCTACTGTAACTTAATGCCCCTTCGTCGGCTGCGCAGCCGGATTCATATTGGCAGCGGCAGAGCCGGCAGGAACGGCGCTTCGTCTCGTCTTAGAAATGATGCTGTGGCTGTAGCCGTAGCCAAAATAGATAGCCAAGCCGACGAGGAGCCAAACGACGAAGCGAATCTGCGTAACGAGCGGCAGCATGTAAATCAGGATGCCGCAGAAGACGATAGCCAAAGCCGGTACAAGCGGCACGAGCGGGCATTTGAAAGCGCGCTGCTGATTGGGGTTCTTCTTCCGCAGGATGATGACGGCAGCCGAAACGATGATGAAGGCGCAGAGCGTGCCGATATTGGTCATTTCTGCTACGGCGTTGATGGGCAGGAAACCTGCTGTAATAGCCGTAATGACGCCGACGAGAGCGGAGCTTCTAGCCGGAGTTTTATACTTCGAATGAACGTGGCCAAAGAATTTCGGCAGCAAGCCGTCGCGGGACATGACGAACAGTACGCGGCTCTGACCAAAGCTCATGACCAGCAGTACGGACGTAAGGCCGCAGATCGCGCCGACCGATACGGCCGCAGCACCCCAGTGATAGCCGACAGCCTGCAAGGCGAAGGCAACGGGAGCCGCTGTCGTCTGGAACTGCATAAAGGGAACCATGCCGGTCAATACGGCAGAAACGGCGATGTACAAAATCGTGCAGATAATCAAGGACAAGATAATACCGCGAGGCAGCGATTTCTGGGGGTCTTTTACTTCTTCTGCCGCCGTGGAAACAGCGTCAAAGCCGATGTAAGCAAAGAAGATAATCGATGCGCCGGCGAATACGCCCGACCAGCCGAAGGGCATGAACGGAACCCAATTCGAGGCGTCGACATGGCTGAAGCCCAGCGCGAGGAACAATGCGACGACAGCCAGCTTAATGGCAACGATGACGTTGTTGACGAAGGAACTCTGCTTGACGCCGCGGATGTTGACAAAGGCGACGACAGCTAAGATGAGAACGGCCGGCAAGTTGACGATGCCGCCGTCATGGGGAGCCATGGTCAGCGCCGTCGGCAAGGTAATTCCCAAGTTCATGAGAATGTTGTTAAAATACCCGGACCAGCCGATGGCGACGGTCGATACGGCGAAGGCATATTCCAAAATCAAATCCCAACCGATGACCCAAGCCCAAAATTCACCTAAAGCAACATATCCATAGGTGTACGCGCTGCCGGCAACGGGAACCATTGCGGCAAATTCAGCGTAACATAAGGCGGCGCATCCGCAGGCCAAGGCGGCGATAATAAATGAAATAACCAGTGCAGGACCAGAATAATTTGCCGCCGCTACGCCTGTCAGGACGAAAATCCCCGTCCCTACGATGGCGCCGATCCCCAGCATGGTCAAACCGAACGTGCCGAGGAACTTGTTCATCCCGCCGTCCATTTTGGTTTCGGAGATGAACTCGTTAATACTTTTCGTTCTAAATATTTTTTTAGTCATAATACCCCTCTTTCCCCTATCTTAGTAATCGGAGTTATACGTATAACCCCCTGCTCCGATTACGTTCTTTATTATACTCCCTTATTTTAATTTGTAAAGGTTATTTTCGAATTTTATTTTATATTTTTATATTTTCGGTGTTTTTATTTAGAAAATATTTTATAAAACAGGCGTTCCAGTTAATTTTATATGTTCAATATTCATTTGCCATATGACATTTACGAATAAGACTTCCCATACCGTATATACAAAGGATTTCCTATCATTTCATCTTTATATTGTATGCAGATCTTATATTTTACAAAAATCCTATGATTTTTCTTCGCGCAAGCATAGGGGATTCTGTTCTATCTAAATAAAAAATGCAGCAAACGAGCATTGCCGAAAAGCAAGGATGGATGCCCACAAATCCTCGCCGATATAACTTCGCCCATAAAAATAAGCGCTGGATTTTCTAATCCAAGCGCTTTTTTTCTAACTGTCTTTCCGTCGCTTCCCAATCGTCTCTCGTATCGATATCGCAAAGCTCGCCTTCCGGCACGGCGAACTGCCATAGGTCGTCCTCGTATGTCTCCAATATCGCCCTGCCGCCTCTATCGCCTTGCAGGGCCAGCAGCTCGTCTTTATAAACATGGGAAAAAATCGCCGGACTGCCGCGGCGGCTGCCCGATACGGCGCAGCCTATGCCGCATCCCGACTGCGCGTATTGCTTGACGAAATCGCTTATGATCTCGCTGGAAAGAAAGGGCTGGTCGGCGGCGAAAAAGGCCCAAGCATCAGCGGCGGCAGACGTCTCTACTCCCAGGCGGACAGATGCAGCCATGCCTTCTCCGGCGGCCGTATTTTTCACGGCAATCGCACCATGAGCCCGGCACCACGACAGAATTTCGTCATACTGGCTGACGACGTATAGGCAGCACGAGCACGACAAGGAAACGCTGATACGCCGCGCTGCGTCCTGCAGCTGGTCAAAGCCATGGCGATACAGGGGCTTGCCGGCCAGCGGAGCCAGCAGCTTATTGCCGCCAAAGCGCCGGCTGAAGCCCGACGCCATGTAAATCAAAGCGATATGCACCGTATACCCTCCCGTTCTTCCTTGTCAAAAAAAGTCATCAGTCCTATGGGCTCGTCCAGGCGGCGCAGCAAATCCTGTCCCCGCAGCCGGGCCGCTTCCTCATCGGCCTGATTGAAAACAGGTATGACCGGCACCGTCCAGCTCCGGCGCAAATACGCTAGGCATGAACGGACGACGGCGGCGAAGACCTCGTCCGTAACGGCCTGCCGCCGCTCCCATCGACTTTGTTCCCAGCGGAAACAGATTTCGTCCAGAGGACGACCCAAGGCGGATAATCCCGCCACATGGACGATGCAGTCTGCATCCGGCGGGATGACCGGCTCATGCGGGCCGAAGCACTTCAGCGGCTGCTGCCGCGACCCGTCGGCTTCGACGAGGACGACGTCAGCTAAGGCGCGGCATGCAGTAAAGAGAGCATCGCCGCCGTAGGTAATCTTACCCCTGCCGTCCCGTTGCCCGATGACGGCGAAGCCTCGCCCTTCCAGCAGCGATTTCATCGTCTCGGCATCATCAGCCAGTAGTTCCGGCGGCGGCTCGTACATATGAGTCGTCGTCGCGACAGCGACCCGTTTTCCCTGCCGGCACAGTTCCTCTGCCAGCCTATAGATCCATGTCGTCTTGCCGCCTGAGCCGGTAAAGGCGACGACGGCAGTTTCCTTCCGTGCCAAGAGTGGACAGCTGCATGCCAATCCCTGCCACAGCGACGGCATCTCTTCAGCCGCCCCGTTACGGCAGGAGAATATGCGGCACATCGGCGGCCCTCCACTTCTTCGCGTCGGCCTTTTCCCGACCTTCCCGCCGCGCCCTGACGGCGATGAGCTCTGCCGCAATGCTGATGGCGATTTCCTCCGGCGTCGCCGCAGAAATGGGAAGGCCGATGGGCCCGTATGTGTTATCTATTTCTTCTGCTGCAAAGCCGTCGGCCAGCAGCTTTTCCCGCACGAAATGCAACTTATTTCGGCTGCCGATGATACCGATGTACTGAGGCCGCAGCGGCAGCATCTGCCGCTCTACGACGTAGTCGCCTACGTGGCCCCTCGTCATGATGCAGACGTAATCGTCTTCACCGATGCGGAAATCCGGCAGGTGCTCCAAGTCGGCGACGACGACGGACTCGGCGTCGGGAAACCGTTCGGCATTGGCAAAGTCTTCCCGGTCGTCTACGACGACGCAGGAAAAGCCGACGCGGGCTAATACGGGAACCAGGGCGCAGGCTACGTGGCCGCCGCCGAAGATAAAGGCCCTGCTCGATGGAAAAAAGGACTCAGCGTATAGTAATCTCCCACTATACTGTATTAACTGCGGCTTATATGTAGGATTTTCTCCACAATCCTGTAAAAACCGCTGCAAATCCGCCGCATGTCGTCTATCGCCGCAGTATATCGTTTCCGGCCCGGAAACGGCCATAGCCCACCGCTCAGGCTCCGTCATATCGCACAGGAGCAGATAGGGCCTGCGATTTCGGCCAGATTCAACCATAGCTCCGATACAGGCTGCCGCATCGGGCCCGATATACTGGCAAAAGACCATAACCGTACCGCCGCACACGGCCCCCATATCCGCTGCCGCGCCGGGGCTCAAATCATATTCCAGCAGTGTGGATACGCCGTCCTGCAAAACCCGTCTCGCCGCCTCGCAGGCCTTATACTCGCCGATGCCGCCGCCAATTGTCCCCACCGTATCGCCGGAGGCCAATACGAGCTGGCGACTGCCGGCGCCGCGGGGCGTCGCGCCGTGACTTTCCACTACCGTCAGCAGCGCCGCCGGCCGGCCGGCGCGGAGTTCTTCTTCCAATCTCAGAAATACGTCGTCCATATATCCTATCCTTTCCGCATAGTCCTTATCGGTATAACAGCAATATATCCTCAGGCCGCACGCCCAACGTATCGGCGCGCCCGCCTTCGGCCAGCCAGACGAGGGGCGGCGCGTCGGGCCTCTGGCCGTCGCAGCGAAAGGCGACCAAGGTCCCAAAGGGCAGCTTCGTCTCTTCTGTAATCGAAACGGCGTGCGAATTGACGGGCACGGCTGGGCTGAACGAACGCTCCCGGATGCCGACGGCGCATAATTCATCCTTCACGTCGCAGGCCGCCGTAAATTCGCAGTTCCACGACGGCACGAAGACAGTCCTCCGCCCCGTTTTCCGGGCTGGCGCGATGTTGCGGCAACCCATGAGGGACGCCGCCGTCTTCGATTGGGGTTGGGCGAATACAGCGTCCCGCTCGCCGATGATGTCGATGCGCCCGTCATGGAGGACGGCGATGGTGCGGCACAGGCGGTACGCTTCTTCGTAGCTGTGGGTTACGACGACGACATCCTTGTCGAATTGGCGCAGCACGTCGGTCAGCTCTGCCATGACCTGTTCCTTCAGGCCGGCATCTAAGGCGCTGAAGGGCTCGTCCAGCAGCAGAATATCCGGCTCGTTAACCAATATACGGGCCAGGGCCACGCGCTGCTGCTGGCCTCCCGACAGCTGGGACGGCTTATGGCCTTCCAGTCCCGTCAAGCCGAGCCGCTCCATCATCGCCGCGACGATGGCACGCCGTTCGCCCCGGCCAACGTGCCGCCGGACGCCGCAGGCGATATTTTCGGCCGCCGTCATATTGGGGAATAAGGCGTAATGCTGAAACAAATAGCCGACGCGCCGTTCCTGCACCGGCAGATTCACGCCCTTCGCCCCGTCGAAAAAGACGCGGTTCCCGACAGCGATACGCCCCCGGTCGGGACGCTCAATGCCGGCGATGCACTGTAAGGTCTTGCTCTTGCCGCTTCCCGACGGCCCCAGCAGGCCCAGTACGCCGCGAGCCTGAAATTCCACGTCCAGACAAAACCGGCCGAGCCGTTTATAACACTGCACATCTATCACGACCAGACCTCCCTTCGGCGGCTTTTCCGTTCCATCAGGCTGACCGTCACCAGGACAACGGCGCTGATCGCGATGTTGACGAGAACCCAGACGAACGCACCATATTCGTCGTTCGTCCGCCACAGCTGATAGACCGTCGTCGAAATCGTCGCCGTGTTCTTGGGAATATAGCCGATAAGCATGCTCGTCGCGCCGTATTCCCCCAGCGCCCGGGCGAAGGCCAGGACGAGGCCGGCCAAAATGCCCTGCTTGCAATAGGGCATGCGGATGCGCCAAAAAATATACGTATTGGACAATCCCAGGGTCTGCCCGCTCCAGGTCAGTGTCTCGTCAAAGCTTTCGAAGGCGCCGCGGGCCGTTCGATACATGAGGGGAAAGGCGACGACAGCCGAAGCCGCGACGCCGCCGTACCAAGTCATGACCAAGGGAAAACCTACGTCATGGAGGAACATGCCGACGGGATGACGCAGGCCAAAGACCAGCAGCAGGAGCCAGCCGCATACCGTCGGCGGCAGGACCAGGGGCAGCGTCAGGACGACATCGAGGACGCCCTTGACGAGGCGCGGCGCTTTCGCCACATAGTAAGCGGCGGCGATACCGCAAAAAAAGACGAGAACCGACGAAATCGCGGCAATGCGCAGGCTGTTCCAGAGAGGATACCAGTCCATACTTACCTCGCCCGGCTGAAGCCGACGCTTTCAAAGACGGCCAGGGCCTTGTCGCTCCGGAGATATTGAAGGAAGGCCTTCGCCGCTTCCGGGTCGGCGCTGGCCTTCAACACGGCCGCCGGATAGACGACTTGGCCGCACATATCCTTCGTCGCCTCGTCGACAGGCTTTAAGCCGGCGCTGTAGGCGTCGGTGCCGTAAATGACGCCGCAGTCGGCGCTGCCTTCCTTGACCTGCGTCGTAACTTCCTTGACGTTCGAACCGTACGTAATACGGCCCTGCTCGGCAACAGCCTGTTCATCCAGTCCGTAATGAGCCAGTATCTTCTGCGTATACTGGCCTACAGGCACGTCGCTGTTGCCCATGACCAGGCGGATAGAGCCGTCGTTAAGCTTCTTCGCCATATCATCGAAGCTGGTAATCTGCTTCGGATTTCCCTTCGGCGTCGCCAAGACGACCTTGTTTTCCAGCAAATCGACCCGCGTCCCCGGGAGCACGAAATCCAGCTTCTCCGGATTAGCCCTTTCATCCTTCGACGCATCGAGCTGGTCCATCTGCTTCTGGGCTGCCGAAATGAATAGGTCGCAGGCCGCGCCGTTTTGAATCTGCTGCTTCAGCGTCCCTGACGAGTCGAAATTATAGACAATTTCTATATCGGGATGCTCCTGCTGATACGCCTTGGCGATTTCGTTCATCGTTTCGGTCATGCTGGCCGCCGCAAAAACGGTGAGCTTCGTCTTCTCTTGCTCCGCCGCTCCCTGTTTCTCAGCACCGCAGCCAGCCAATACGGCAACACTCACGAGAAGCGATATCATACCTAAGGCAGTCTTCCACTTCATACGTTCTTCATCCTTTCCGTTTGTTTGCTCATACTATCGGGCGCAGTCGCCGCCGTCGCCGCGGAGCAAATCCAGCCCATGAGGAATCGTATCTAAAAAAACGTCCATACATTCCCGGCAAGCCTTAAGGCTGCCCGGCAAATTGACGATAAGGGTCTTGCCGCGAATGACGCTGACGGCCCGGGACAGCATGGCCCGCTTCGTCACGGCCAAGGACGCCGCCCGCATGGCCTCGGCGATGCCCGGAGCCTGCCGCGTCGCCGCAGCGAGAGTCCCTTCAGGCGTCATGTCGCGCGGCCCGAATCCCGTGCCGCCTGTCGTCAAAATCAAGTCCAGCTGCCGCTGGTCGGCCAACCGCATCAATTCCTTTTTGAGAGGCTCGATGCCGTCAGGCAGCAGCAGCTCCTCTACGACGTCGTAGCCCCGCTGCCGCAGCGCTTCGGCGACGACAGGGCCGCTTTCGTCCCTGCGCTCGCCGCGGCTTCCCTTATCGGACAAGGTAATCACCGCCGCCTGATAGGGCCGTTTCCCCTGCCGCGGTTCCACGACGATTTTGTCGCCGGGACGAATGACGCCGCCTTCCAGCACGCGGGCGAAGACGCCCTCACGAGGCATGATGCAGTCGCCCACGGCTTGGTAAATGGCACAGTGACTGTGGCATTCCTTGCCGATTTGAGTCATTTCCAAAAGGACGTCGCCGCAGCGAAAGAGCGTGCCTACAGGCAACGACGAAAAATCAATGCCCTCGGCGACGATGTTTTCGCCGAAATCGCCGTACGATACGGGCGCGCCGCGCCGGCGGAATTCTTCTATTTTTTCCTGAGACAATAAACTTACCTGACGATGCCAGCGGCCGCCGTGAGCGTCGCCTTCAATCCCCCAATCGACGAGACAGCGGACGAAGGGCTCCGGCCGCTTCTGCGTCCCCTTGGCCTGACTCGTACAAACAGCTCTTACAATTCCCATACTAGCCTCCAATTTCATTCATGGCCTTCCGTTCCGTAACGGCCTTCGCTTCGTCGAAACAATGCCTCGCCGGCTTGCGGAGTATGGCCTGTTCTATGGCCTGCGCCAATAGATTTTCCCCTTGGCCGGAGCGGACGGCAGCCCGCAGGTCCACGCCGTCGTCGTAGCATAGGCAGGGCTTTAAAACCCCCGTGCTCGTCAGCCGCAGGCGGTTGCACTGCCGGCAGAAGACGTGCGAATTCGCCGCGATCATCCCGATATATCCCTTCAGCTGGCGGCTGGCGTAATACGCCGCCGGGCCGTTACCCCGCCGGACCGACAGGGGCGCTAAATCGGGATAGACACCGCGCAGGACCGCCAAGGCCTCGTCGGCGCTGCAGCCCTGCTGGTATGCGCCGCAGCCAATGGGCATGAGCTCGATAAACCGCACGTCTACAGGCATCTCTTCCGCCAAGCGGGCTAAAGGCGCAATCTGCTCCTTCGTATCGGCCAACAGGACGGCGTTGATCTTCGTCGGCAAGCCCGACGCCGCACACTGCCGGACCGCCTGCAGCACCTCGGGCAAGGCGTCGACGCCCGTAATAGCCTGATATTGCTCCCTGTCCAGGCTGTCCAGACTGATGTTTACGCCGTCTATGCCGATGCGCCGCAGCTCCGTCAGCACTTGCGGCAACAGCCAGCCGTTCGTCGTCACCGTCACGGACTCAACGCCGGGAAGTCTCCGCAGCTCCCGTATAAAGCCGACGGCTCCCTTGCGGACGAAGGGCTCGCCGCCGGTGACCTTGAACTTCGTAATCCCGACGCGCAGGGCCGCCCGGCAGATTGCAACGATTTCCTCATAGCGCAGGACGTCGCCGTGCCCCACGGCGGATATGCCGTCAGGCATGCAGTAGCGGCAGCGCATGTTGCAGCGGTCCGTAATCGAAATGCGCAGGTAGTCGATACGGCGTCCTAATGTATCTATCATAGGTCATCCTGTCCGTCAAAAGAAAAATACCCGCTCTTGCCGCCGATTTTTTCCAGCAAATGAATATCCGTAATCACCATTTTCTTGTCGACGGCCTTGCACATATCGTACACCGTGAGCAGGGCTGCCGACGCGCCCGTCAGGGCTTCCATTTCCACGCCCGTCTGCCCCTGGCATTTGACGGTGCAGCGGCATTCGATAGCCCCTTCCTCGTCGTGAAAGATGAAATCGACGGCGCATTGGCTCAGATTCAGTATATGGCACAGGGGGATGAGCTCGCTCGTCCGCTTCGCCCCCATGATGCCGGCCACGCGGGCCGTGCCGAGGACGTCTCCCTTGGCGATGTCTCCGGCCGTCACCGCCTCGTAGCATTCCCGGCTCATGACAATGCGCCCGGCAGCTGTCGCCGTCCGCGCCGTCGCCGCCTTGCCGCTCACGTCGACCATGACGGCGTTTCCCTTATCGTCTATATGGGTAAAATGTTCCATAGCTCCTCCTATTTCCCAAAGCCGCAGTTCGGGAAGGTACATACGGGGCAGTTCAGACACAGGCCGCCTTCGCCGAGGCGCGTCAGCTCATCGGCTTGGATTTCCACGCCAGCCGCCAGCGACGGCAGAACCAAGTCGAAAATCGTCCGCTTGCTGTACATGACGCAGCCCGGCAGGCCGGCAATGGGACGGCCGTCGTCCGTATAGGCCAGCAAAAACATCGCCCCCGGCAGTACCGGCGCGCCGTACGACACGATGCGCGCCCCCGTGTTCTTGATAGCCAGCGGCGTCTGGTCGTCGGGGTCGACGCTCATGCCGCCCGTGCAGAACACCATATCGACTCCCTGGGCCAGCATATCCTGAATCGCCGCCGCAATGGCCGCCGGCTCGTCGGCCAGCGTGACGTGCTGCGTCACGGCGATGCCGTACTCAGCCAGCTTTTCTTTGATGACCGGCGTAAACGTATCGGCAATGCGGCCCTTAAACACTTCGCTGCCCGTCGTGACGACGCCGGCCGTCTTGGCCGTAAAGGGCAAGACGTTGAACAACGGCTCCGTTCCGGCCGCTTCCTTGGCCGCTTCCATCTTCGCCTGGGAGATGACCAGGGGAATAACCCGCATCCCGGCCAGCACGTCGCCGCGTTTGACGGCAAAGCCGCCGTGGCGCGAGGCGATCATCATCTCGCCCAAGGAATTGACGGCCTGCAAGCCTTGCCGGCGAATCGTAAGCAAGCCGTCGCAGTCGGCGACGAGCTCGATTTTCCCTTCCTTCGCCTCCGTAGCGTGCATATTCGCCCCCATGGAAATATCCCGCAGGATGGCCGCCGCGTCGTTCTCGTGGAGCGTCGAGTCGTCGCACTCCCATATATACACATGCTCCTTGCCGACAGACAGCAGCACGGGAATATCTTCCTCCCGGATGATATGGCCCTTGCGGAATACGGGCCCCTTGGACACGTCCTTTATAATCTGCGTAATGTCGTGGCACAGCACGTGGCCGATCGCTTCTTCTGTCTTGATTTTCTTCATATTACACCTCGCCTGCTTTTATCTTTTCCAGTTCTTCGCGGCTGAAAAAGCGGTCGAATTGTTCCGCCGCCACGGCTTTGACCGCTTCCTCCATGTCGTCGTACCGCCGCAGCACCGCTTCGCCCTGAGCCGTCAGGACCGACCCGCCGCCGCGCTTGCCGCCGACATGGCATTCCGTCAGAGGAAATCCCCAGATGCGCTCGGCTTCGCGGATGACCGTCCAGGCCTTGGAATAGGACATGTCCATCTGCCGCGCCGCCCCTTGTAAGGAGCGGCAGTCCCGCACGCCCCGCAGCAAGGCCGCCACGCCGGGCCCGAAGGCCTTTTTATCGGCCAGTATGCGCACCGTCACCTTGCAGTGCAATTCGCTCTCTTCCATCGTAAGACTCTCCTTATCGTTATTCTCGCATACGAATATCGGATTCTATATCAAGTATAAACGAAAACGCCCGGACAATCAACTTGTCCGAGCGTTTTGCATACTGCTCTATCCTTTTATGCTGTGATGCGCGACGGCTTTCCGATGCAGGGAAAACCATTGCTTGCGGCAGTCGGCGCTGCAGAAGGCCGTCCGCCTGTCCTTGGCGTCCCGTATTTCTACTAGGACGCCGCAGTTCCGGCAGCTGAAGGCATGCTGTACGGGCTGGGACTCCACGTTTTTGGAATGCTTCCAGTACAGCCGCTCGCAGTGGGGCGAGCAGAATTTCCTCCGCTTGTCCGCCCCTTGCGTCACGACGACCAACTTGCCGCAGCGGATGCAGCAGAAGGAGCGCAGCGTCTTTCCGCTGCTGGCCTGCTGAGACGGCGGCGCTTCGTCCCGATGGCGGTAAGCATAGCGCCGGCAGGCCGCGCTGCAGTACCGCTCCGTCGCGCGATGCGCCGTAAAGACCTTGCCGCAGACCGGGCACTTCGCTTCCCGTTCCACCGCTCCTTAGACCTTCCAGTTCATGCCGAAGTTGAACTGATACGTGTCTTCGTTGTCATTGCCGATGGATTTTTCCATGTCCAGGTACATATAGGTGCCCTTGCTGAACTGGTGGGAGAAACCGAGGCCGATGTCGTACCACGTGCCTTCGTTTTCGTAGGTCGTGCTGAGGAGGCCCGTGGCGTCGCGGGCTTCGATATCCTGATCGCCGAGGAATTCATGGAGCACGTCGGCTTTAATATAGAAGGTGCTCTTTTCGCCGACGTCCTTACCGAGGCGGAAGCCGACGCGGCCAATCAAGCTGTCGATGGCGTCGAGCTGGACGTGCGTATCCTGGCTCGTCGTGTAGTCGGCGTCGGTAACGTGAGCGTACTGGATCTGCGCCTGTGGCTCGATGTACCAGTTGTTGCCCAGGTCTTTCTTGCGGCCGTATTCAGCGCTGGCCGAGTAGACGAAGTTGCTGTAGTCGCCGGTGACTTTTTCGCCGAGAGTTCTCGTGTACAGTTCGAAATCATTGGACAGTCTGCCGAACTTCAGGACATAATCCGTATAATGTCCCTTGTTGCCCAGCCACGTATCGTAGAACCAGATGCCGCCGCGGCGAACGTCGCCCTCGCCGGCTACGTTCTTGTAGTCCGCCGTGCCGCGCATGTAGTCGATGGCCACGCCCTGACGGTGTTCGCCGTCTTCGCGGTCGTTCACCCGCGTATCGTAGCCTAATTCCATCATGGTGTTCATGCTGCGGAAGGCGTCGGACTTACCGATGCGGTCATGACGCATACGAACCCAAAGCCCTTCGTCGCCGTCGATGTAGCGAGCTTCGCCCATGCGCTTGTTCAGGCGATCCATGTATACGGCGTTGGAGTAGTTGACACGTGACATGGCTACGACGGTCTTGCCAGCATCGGAGATTTCGCTGCTCTTGATGCCGATGAGCTTGAAGTTCGTCGTTTCGTCAACTTCCGTACCGTTGGCATCCGTATTGGTTCCCAGACTTTCGTCCGCCCGAGCAGCCATCATCATGATGCCGTTAGCAGGAGCTTCCGGTGCTCCCGGAGTGCCATCGCTACCGAAGAATCCTTCAACCAAATCCGTACCCGGTTTTTCCGTATTGCCGACGCCATCGCCTGTCGAGCTGTCATAATGATGGTTTTCATTGCTCGTATCATAGCTGTCCGTGCCAACTTCGTATTCGATGTTGTTGATGCCCCCGTCCAACGTAACAGCCCGGAAGGTCGCCTTCGAACCCTTGCCAACCGTTGCAAAGCGCAGGCCGTCGAAGATGCCACCTTCACTTCTGTCGGCATACATGTCCTGCTGCGTAACCGGGTCGATGACATTGACTACATACGAACCGTCAGCATGCTTCATGTATACCATATCGCTGATGCTACGGTCAGCATCAAGGCTCATTTTGAACTCCGCATCGCCCTTCATGTCGTAAATCGTCAGAGCATGAGCCGAGCTATTCTTGTCCGTGTTGGATGAAACGAGGTCGATGATGGCGTTGCTGCTGCCCGTCGTGTCGACAGTTGTAATCCAGCTCTGGCCCGTTACCTTCCACTTGGAGCCTTCGCCCATAGTGAGGTTGACTTCGCCACCTTTGAGAATTTTACTGCTGAAGGCCGGGTTGAAGAAGGACGTGCCGTGGCCGCTATTGTCGACGACGCCGGCGTCGCCGTAGTCATCGGCGCGGCCTGTGAGGGTACCGCCGTTGCCGAGGTTGACGTTTAAGACGCCGTTGTTACCGGCAAGGATATTGCCTTTAATATCTATCTTCGCCGTATCGCTCTTCGGCGTAATATTTACTTCGCCGGCATAAGCAGAAAGAATATCGCCTTCAATGGAACTCTGTATGGTGTTGCCGTCGCCGTCCGTATAGGAATCGTAGTTGATGTTGACGGTTGCCCGGTCAGCTACGGGCGCGTTGACTTTATCTTCCTTCAAGTCCGTTGCCGTGCCGGCAGCAACGGCGATGTCGAGGCTGTTGGGGCTCGTTTCATAGCGGTCCGTGCTGATATAGGTCTGGCCGTCGATAGTAATATCAGCCGTTTCATACGCCCAGACAGTACGTTCGAGCTGGTTTTCGTTCGTGTTGTCAGCATAGGTGCGGATAACGTTCTGGTCGCCGCTGAGGCTGAGCTGCGCGCCGTGTTCGGCATAGAGAGATGAAATGACTTCCTTGCCATCATTTAAGCCGCCAGCGTTGGCAATAGCCGCGGCAGACTGGACAACGTTGCTGGCGCCGTCTAAGGTAACGTTAGTCATAGCATCATCAGCCGACCTGCTAGCAAATACGGCGCCTAAGACGGCGTTTTGATTACCTGCGTCTAAGGTTACAGCACTGCCGCTCCGGGCATTAATGCCGTAGTTTGTGCCAAAACCTTCTACCGTCTTTGTATTGCCGGCATGAATAATATTATCCATTCCAGCAGTCATATTAACATCTGCACCAGAATAAGCATACACACCTTGGTTTACGCTTTCAACACTATTCGATGCATCAGCATCCAAGGTAACAGCCCCTTGGTTCGCAACGATGCCATAGGTATTGCCACTGACAACATTATTTAATTTAGCGTCCAAGTCTATCAACGTCTCACCAGAAGCAAATACAGCATAGCCATTGTCTGCATTGACCTTATTGCTTCCTGACTGAGCCAAAAGACTTACAGTACCATTTGATTGAGCTAAAATACCGTTTTGTTTTGAATCAACATTGTTATTACTTTTACCTGCAATGATATCTATATCAGAAGATGTGGTTGCTTGAATACCACAAGTATCAGCCAGAACAGTATTTTCTCCAGCCTCTAATTTAACTTTACTTCCATCATCTGTGGAATAGATGCCATAGCCAGAAGATTCAATTCTATTTTGACCTTCAATAGCATTTAAATTAACAATAGAGGTAGTTTGTGCAATCACACCATAACTATCAGTCTTGATATAATTATCTTCTCCATTTGCATTTAACTCCAGACTGCTATTTTGTTCTGCCCACACACCATTGTTCGCAAATACTTCATTTCTCATTGCCGTCAAAGTAACCGAAGAGTTTGTAGTTTCCCAAATGCCATTAATATCTCCACTAACACTATTGATACCTTGAGCAGCATTCATGATTAACTGAGAATTTGGATTGAATAAAATACCACTCATTCCGCCCTTTACAATATTATTTCCTGCTAAAGAAACAATTTCTAAACTACTAGTTTCAGTTATAGGAGCACTATTGATTCCTGAACCTATCTGTTTTTCAAAATCACCACCTGAAATCTTATTATTTCCATATGCGCTAATCTTATTTCCCGCAGAATTAAATAAAACCCCTTCTGTTCCACCGGATATACTATTACTACCTTTGTCAGTTTCTAATTCTATCCTACCATTTTCGTTTACATGGATACCTGATGAAGTATTTCCTGTTATAACATTATTCCCTTCAACAGTAGATATAGTAGTCGTTCCTGAAGTATATATGCCTTTTTCACCAGCAGAAATAGTATTATTTCCTAACTTAGAAGATATGCTTGTACTACCACCATTACTAACACTAACACCATAATGTGTACCATAAATAGAGTTATTATATCCAGCAGTTAAATTTACACTTCCAGCACCAACATTAAGACCATCTTTACTTGTAATAGTTTTACTTTCATCTTCATACAATCCAATAATATTATTATTGCCCGCTGTTACATTTATCGTCCCTGCAGCTTTGTCAGACCAAATGCCGTTCGTCGTACCGGCTATGATATTATCATGATCAGCAATAACATTTGTTGTACCCGTGTTGTCGGAATATACGCCGTTGCCACCACTAGTTAATATGTTATTATAGTCCTCATAATCTGCTAGCCAAGAGATTCCTTCACCGGTATTATTCGCAGTTGCACTAATAGTAATCGTGCCCGAACCGCTTGCATATACAGCGTTTTGCGTTCCGTGAATGACGTTTCCACCATCGGTTGAGATAACATTAACCGTTCCTGCTCCGTCTGTGTGAATACCATTTTTACCATTGATCGTATTACCTACGCCATTGGCATCTGCGCTGGTCGCAGTAATTTCAATTTTAGAATTGGCATTACTGATTTCATGAATATATAACCCATCATCGCCAACAGAAATCGTATTATATCGTCCATTGACTTCAACCTGACCGTTACCTTCAATGCGAACGCCATCGCCTACTCCATCTTGTTTGATTTGGGAACTAATTTCATTCATTCCATTTTCAGCATGTAATGTAACTTTTGAATTATCTTCAACGGTAATCCCATCTCCATCACTTTCAGCGCTATTATCAAAATGTATAATGTTATCTCCAGAAGATTTTAATTCAATATCACTTTCACCATTTTCTGTACGAATACCGCTTCCTGCTGATTCAATAGTGATATCATGAACGCCATTAGTTGTTTCAATAGAAAATTGTTGATCTGTCACCTGTATTGCAGCTTGTCTCGGATCATCATTTGTCATTTCAACAGAGGTATCATATGGAGAATGTACTTGACCAGCCTCCGTAATCACTCCTATTTCTTGTGCCATGCCCGTCGTCCAAACGGCCATGCTCATCGCCATACCGAGCAGCACGGCTTTTCGTAATTGTTTGCCTTTCATGCTATTTTCCTCCTTAGCTAAATGCTATTGCATACCTTAAAAAACTACTTACACACGCAGCTGTCCTCCGTATGACAAGGGGTATGCTTCGGGAAAATGGCACGACAAAAGGGCAGAACTTGCGCTCTGCCTGTATGGATATGCTATATGCAGCAGGGTAGAAAATCCCTGCATTTTCAGTCTATATCTACAATATGAACCGTACCCCCCCCCCGTATATGATTTCACATAATTATACCAATTGGTATGATATGCAGCTGTTTGGCATTCCTGCCTACGGAACCGGACAGGTTTCATATTCGTTCACCCCCATTCTGTTACTTTTTATTCTTGTATATCATGATTTTACTACGACTTTAGGGGTGTACGCAATATTTTTTTTAGAAACATTTTACTTATACCCATGCGGTTATTCTATTCTATCTGCACGCTTTCCCTTTTTCCGCATCCTATGGTACCATAGACATACTACATGGGGAATGCAAAGGGGGAATCTGCATTGACGGATATCGTACGTACTGCTTCACTCGGCCTGGTCATCCTGGCCGGCGGCCGCAGCTCCCGCATGGGACGCGACAAGGCGGCCCTGCCGTGGCGCGGCGCGACGCTGCTGACCGATTTGCTGCTGCGCAGCCAAGGCGTCGCCTTCGATGAAATCGTCGTCTCGGCCAATAGGCCTCCCGACCTTTCCTCCCTTCCGCCGGATCTGGCTGCACGCATTATCGTCGTCGCTGACAGTTTCCAAGGCTGCGGTCCCCTCGGCGGCATGGAAGCGGCCTTCCGCGCCTGTACCTGCTCGTACTGCCTCGTCTTGTCCGTCGACCTGCCTTTTTACGATTTCTCTCCTGTGAAGCGGCTCCTGCCGGAGCTGTCTCAAACATCGCTGGTCGACCTATTCCTTCCTATGTCCGAAAACAGGCCTCAGCCTCTGGCCGCCATATACAAGCAAGAGGCGGCTCTCGAAGCCGTGCAGGCAGCCTTGGCCGCGGGAAAACGCCGCGTCTTATCCATTGCCGACAAGCTGGCCGTCCGCATCCTCGACGACGCAGGCGCGCCGATTCTATATGAAAACGTCAACACGCCGTCGGCTTACAAGGACGCCCTGGCTGTCGACGCCAACCGCAGCCGCGCCGTCCCCATCGTCTCCCTCTCTGCCGCCCGCTCGGGAGACGGCAAGACGAGCCTCGCCGTACAGGTCATCGCCGAGCTGACGCGCCGCGGCTATGCCGTCGCCTACGTCAAGAGCACTCATCATCGCCGCTGCCGTGAAAAAAGGGGCTCCGACACGGACAGAGCCCTGCAAGCCGGCGCAGTCCAAGCCCTGCTCTGCGGCCCTGACGACGTCGCCGCCGGCGAAGGCAAGGAAGACGCTCTCCTGCGGCTGACCCAGCAGACGGCCGCCGACATAGCCATCGTCGAAAGCCGCAGCCACGGCCCCTTTCCCGTCATCTACATCGACGGCCCCGAACCGCCGTCAATACGTCTCGACAACATCACAGCGGTAATCGGCCGCGGCAGCAACGATTTCTTCCGCTATATCGCGCCGGAGCAAATCGACTGCCTTTGCGGCTATATCTTGTACCTGACGACATCCTGACGGGAGCTGCTGTACAAAGTATTTGCATATTCTCGCCTAGAATACTAAAATAGATATATTAAGCATTACTATGTAAGAGTAAGAAAGGAACTGCCTATGTCAGCCTATAAAACGATTACTACGGTCTGCCCGTACTGCGGCGCAGGCTGCGTCATCGACTGCACTGTCGATACGGAACATAACTGCGTCGTCGAAGCCAAAGGCTCTCCCGACGGCGTCAACAACGAAGGCCGCCTGTGCCTGAAGGGACTCTACGGTTGGGATTATCTCAACGACCCGCAGATTTTGACACGCCGCCTGCGCCAGCCTATGATCCGCAAGTTTGGAAAGGATTCTCCCCTCGTCGAAGTGTCCTGGGACGAAGCTATCCAATTTGCCGCCGAACGGCTCAAAGCCATCATCAAGTCCTACGGCCCCAATACGGTCATGGGCGCCGGCTCGGCCCGCGGCCCGGGAAACGAAGCGGCCTATATCATGCAGAAATTTATGCGCGCAGTCGTCGGCACGAACAACGTCGATCACTGCGCCCGCGTTTGACACGCTCCGTCTGTTGCCGGGCTCGGTGAGTCCGTAGGAGAAGGGGCGATGTCTATCAACATCCCCGAAATCGAAGATGCAGAAGTCATCTTCAACATCGGCTACAACGGGCCGGCGTCCCATCCCATCGTCGCCCGCCGCATTGTACGGGCCAAGAAGAAGGGCTGCAAGATTATCTGCGTAGACCCCCGCAAGACTGAAACGGCCCGCATCGCCGATATTTACCTGCCCATCAAGGGCGGCACCAACATGCTGTTTCTCAACGCCATGGCCCACGTCATCGTCACGTCGGACCTGGTAGACCACGATTTCATCAAGGCCCACACGACGGGCTTCGAGGAATATGCGGCGGAAATTTCACAGAAAAAATACGCCCCTGAAGCGGTTTCCCTCGCCACAGGCCTGGCTGCCGGCGACATCCGCGCCGCTGCCCGCCTATTTGCTTCGTCGAAGCATACTATCACCCTGTGGGGCATGGGCGTAACGCAGTTTTCCCAAGGCGTAGAATGCGTCATCGCCTGCTCGAATTTAAACCTCATGACGGGAAATTACGGCCGCCGCGCCTCCGGCGTAGGCCCTGTCCGCGGCCAGAACAACGTCCAGGGCACGTGCGACATGGGCCTGCTTCCTAACAATTATCCCGGCTATCAGTCTGTCGCCGATCCGCAGGTACGGCAGAAATTTGAAAAGGCCTGGGGCCGTCCCCTGCCGTCTAAGCCCGGCATGATGCTGACCCAGGTTCCTCACGCCGTACTGGAAGAAAAGGACCCCGCCAAAAAAATCCACGCCTACTACATCATCGGCGAAGACCCGGCCCAATCGGACCCGAATTTGGCCGAGGTCCGGGAAACCTTGTCTAACATCGATTTCGTCATCGTGCAGGATATTTTCTTCAACAAGACCTGCGAATACGCCGACGTCATCTTTCCGGCTACGGCCTGGGGAGAACACGATGCGGTATACACGTCGTGCGACCGCCGCTTCCAGCGCGTCCGCAAGCTCGTCGAACCTCAGGACGGCTGCCTGACCGACTGGGACATCACGTGCCGCCTGGCGACGGCTATGGGCTATCCCATGCACTACGCCGACACGGAACAGATATGGGATGAAATGCGCCGCTTATGCCCCAAATTTACCGGCGCGACCTATGAAAAAATCGCCGCCAACCACGGCATCCAATGGCCCTGCACGTCAGAAGACCCGTCCGACACGGGCACGCCGATCCTCCATGAAGGAGGCCATTTCGCCACGGCCGACCATAAGGGCCATTTCTACTATTATCCTTATACGCCGGTCCGCGAACGGGAAAACGCCGAATATCCCTTTTCGCTGGCTACGGTTCGCGAGGTCGGCCATTATTCAGTCCGCACTATGACCGGCAACTGCCGCGTCCTGGCCGGCCTGGCCGACGAGCCGGGCTACATCGCCATGAACACCGAGGACTGCCGGAACCTGGACATTACGGAAGGGGAACTGGTCAACGTCGTCTCGCCGCGGGGCCATACGATTACCCGCTGCCTGCCGACGGACCGCGTATCTCCCGGCTCGACATACATGACCTACCAATGGTGGATCGGAGCCTGCAACGAGCTGACCACGTCGGTCCTCGACCCGAAAAGCCGCACGCCTGAGTTCAAGTACTGCGCCTGCCGCGTCGAAAAAATCCAAAACCAGAAAGGCGCCGAATTGTTCATCAAGCGGCGGTACGAAGAAATCCGCGCCCGCATGGGCGTATCCGTCAAAGGAGAAAACCATGTATAAACACGTCAAAGTCGACCCGGTTCTATGCATTGGCTGCAATACCTGCATGGCCGCCTGCGTCGTCAGCCATACGGGCAAGCGCATCTTTTCCATGGAGCCGGACAGCTACGATTTTACGCCGCGCATCCGCATCGTGCGCACCAGCGACGTCACCAAGCCCATCCACTGTATGCAGTGCGCCAATCCGCAATGCATGGCAGCCTGCCCCTTCAACTGCATCTTTTTCGGCGAGCGCACCATCGTCATCGACGAGGACGCCTGCCGGGGCTGCGGCAAATGCGCCCGGGCCTGCCCGTTCGGGGCCATTACGATGACCCGAATCGTCCACGGCAACACCCAGGGCCGGTCCTTCCGCCTGGTGGCCTTAAAATGCGACCTCTGCGCCAATACGATCAAAGGGTCGCCGGCCTGTATCGACGCTTGCCCGACGGAAGCTCTCTCCCTGTTTGAGCCGCCGCCTCCCCGCAAAAAGAAAAAGAACACCTGATATATGTGACAGGAGAGTATCGTCATGAACGCCCTCACGCTGGCCGAAGCCGCCGCCATCTGGCGCGGCGTACTGGCTCATACGACGCATGCAATAGAATACGTCCCGCCCGATACGGCCTGGGGCCGCATTGCCGCCGCCGACATTTGCGCGGCTCATCCCTATCCGCCCTATCGGAAATCGCCCTTCGACGGGTACGCCCTCAGCCTGAACGGAAAGGAGCGGTCCTACGAGGTCGTCGCCACCATCGGCGCCGGCGAGCACTATGACGAGCCCGTCCTTCCCGGCCAAGCCGTGCGCCTCATGACGGGCTGCGCCGTGCCGCACGGCTGTCAGGCCGTCGTCATGCAGGAGTCCGTCCTCCGTCGGGGAAATACGATCGAATTGGCGACGCTTCCCCAGCCCGGCGACAATATCATTCCCATCGGCGAAGAATGCCAATCCGGCGAAGTACTCCTGCCCCAAGGAACGTACCTGACAGGCGGGGCCGTATCGGTCGCTGTCGCCATGGGAAATACGGCGATTCCCGTGTATAAAGACGTTCGGGTACTCCTCGTCACGTCGGGTCGGGAACTCGTCATGGCCGGTGAGGAACGGCAATACGGTCAGATATACAACTCCAACGCCTATCTATTTCAGCAGCTGCTGCGCGACGAAGGAATCCGCAGCGTCGCCTTCTGCCACGTCAGCGACGCGCCGGAAAAGCTGGCTGCGGAAATAGAGCGGGTACGGGAGCTGGCTGCCGACGCCGACCTGCTCCTGTCGACAGGCGGCGTTTCCGTCGGATTGTACGACACCATGCCCCAGCTCTTTCAGCATTTGGGAGCCAGAGAGCTATACCGGCGCATCGCTATGCGGCCCGGCTCAGCGTCGTACGGCGGCCTCATCGAACGAAAGGGCGGCAACGCCGTGCCCGTCCTGGGACTGTCGGGAAATCCTTCGGCAGCATTCAACGCCTTTCACCTCCTGGCCGTCCCGGTGCTGCGGCAGCTCCGCGGCGAAAAGCGCGGCGATTTCCCCGTCGTAACCTGCCGGCTGAACGGAAATTTGACGAAGGAAAATCCTGTAGACCGATTCGTCCAGGGACGCCTTTCCTTTGTACAAGGCCAGCCGGTATTCACGCCGAACCACGTCGTCACGTCCAGCGCCCTCTTAGGGCTAAAGGCGGCAAACGCCCTGGCCCTGCGCCCCAAACACTCGCCGCCGCTGACCGAGGGGGAGGAAGTTCCCGTCCTGCTGCTGCGGCGAATATAAAGATACAAAATAAGACCTATGCATGCTGTCAAAGGCTGCATAGGTCTTTGTCGTATGATTTGATAATCCGTTCTTCATGAGTAAAAAGGCGGAACGAATCGCTCCGCAAGGCGCAGACCAGCGTAAGGCCCAGCCGTTCCGCCGCTTCAATGCCGGCGCTCGTCGCCATGGCCCGCGAGGCAATGCACGATACGCCGAGGGAGCTGGCCTTTTCCGCCACCTGCTGCGGCACGCGGCCGCTGAATACCAAGACGGCCTGCGACGTGTCTATATTGCGGAGATATATTTCGCCGGCCAAACGGTCCAGCACGTTATACCGGCTTACGTCTTCCGCATAGGCCAGGACGACTCCATCCTGCACGAGAGCCCCTTCATGAACGCCGTGAGTCACATGGTGAGCCGCCGATAATTCGTCCAGCAGCGTGCCGTACGAGCATAACCGTTCGGCCGTAACGGTCATGGCCTTTCGACTACTCGCCAAGGCCTGCTTAACGCCGACGACGGCAACAGATACGCCGCGAGTTTCATAGAAAGCACGAATGGCCTGACCGTCTTCTATCAGGCCCTGCTGCAGGCAATAGCCGACGGCCAATACGTCCAGCTCATGAGGCGACGACGTCATATGGCGTACACAGCGGCCGTTCAGCCACAGATCCCACTCGACTTCGTCGGAAAGCATAGCCGATGACGCTTCTGTCCGTCCGTTTCGGTACAGCAGGCATGGATATTCATGGCAAGACGAGGTTTGATTACAGCTCATGCCCTGCCTCCTGACATTTCCGCCCTTCTAGCCACAGCAAGGCCGTCACAACGGCTCCGCCGATACAGCGAGCCTTGTCGGAAATGGTGAAGCAATTTTTCACTTCTTCCTGCCGCGGATCGATATCGGCGATTTTAAAGTCTTCGACGACAGGATAGGAATCCCGAATCAGGCCGCGAATCAATCCCGTCAAAGAGGCCGGCACGGGTACTCCGTCATCCGGCTTCGGGACGTATCCTTCCGGCAGGGCTTCCTTCGTAATAACGCCCAGAAGCTGCCCTTTTTCGACTACGCGTCCGATGGAGACGAGACCGTAAAACCGGCCCGCCGCCGGACTGTGGATGACCCTCTCTTTTCCATAACCGCCTATCAGCCCCGGCACGCCCGTATTGGCCACAGCTTGTCCTTCCAATATAATGCGCCCCAAATCGTGGCCTCTCATCGTCTCGATAACGGCGTCTGCATCGACGCCGGCCGTAAAGCCTGGGCCCAAGGCGACGACATGGCGTGCCATGTCTTTATTCGTGCCAAGATTGCGTTTCGCTAAAATAGCGTCGACGACGGCCCAGGGCTGCAGCTCCGCAATAGAGCGGCCCTTAGGGTCGATGATCACCGGGATTTCCCCCTTGCTCCAGGCCCTCTCGATAGCCTTGGCGCTTCGGCAAAGACGGGCCGTAAGGTCTTCGACAGACGCCGTTTCATCATATACGGCTTCGGACAAGGCGACTTGCCGCCGAATCGCCGACGGGTCGGCCACTTCCAACACTAAGAGGGAAAATCCAGCCCGATGCAAAGCCTGGATTGTGCCGGTCGCAATATCGCCGCCGCCGCGGACAATAACGAGTTTATCTTTCATAGAGATGATCTATCCTTTCTCTTTGTTTTGTATGGACAGTTAGATTCACAAGTAATTAAACTCATTGTATCATACATTTGTAAGGCGCGACATATAGGAAAAGTCGTCATGTATGCTGAAAGGATAAAAAGGCCCATATACAAAAAAAAACGCATACATATCGTATACGTCTCCTGCTGGTGGTCATCTCATGTATCCGTCACTTTTATGCGTCGTGCTTATTTGTTCAGGGTATCGCCCTCAGGGCTTCGAATTGACAGTTTTTGCCACATAGGTATGACATACCTCAAAAGATAAGAAGCCGCACATATACAAAAAAAGAACGCATACCTAATGTATACTTCTTCTGCTAACGGTCGTCGCACCTATCAGTCGGGTCTGCACACATGAATACTTCTTCATGACATGTGCTGCTTACGCACGGACCCGACATAAGCGACTCAGTCGCTTTTATGCGTCGCTTTGCTCCTTTAAAAGCGCTTCGCTGCTTATCCCAGGAACCTGGAAGGATAGGAAGCCGCCATATACAAAAAAAGAACGTATACATGACGTATACGTTCTTTCTGAATCAGCGGCTTCCTATCCTCCCAGGGGGCCTCCCCCCAAGTACTTTCGGCGTTTGCGGGCTTAACTGCTGTGTTCGGCATGGGAACAGGTGGATCCCCGCAGCTATCGCCACTGAATTTTCTTAAGGGCCCGTGCCCTTACAACTGCATAAAACGAACTTCCTTAACGAGCCTCCGCTCTGCTTACGGTTCCTTCCTCAGAACCTGCTTCCAGATTCCCTCACCCACTCCCTTCGGGAGTAAGCGCTTCTCTGCTTACCCTAAAGGATAAGTGATTCAGTCGGTTTTACGCGTCGCTTTCGCTCCTTTAAAACCGCTTCTCTACTTAAGTCAAGCCCTCGGTCTATTAGTACCGGTCCGCTCCGTGCATCACTGCACTTCCACTCCCGGCCTATCTACCATGTCGTCTTCATGGGACCTTACTTGCTTTCACAATGAGAAACCTCATCTTTAGGCTGGTTTCACGCTTAGATGCTTTCAGCGTTTATCCGTCCCGGACGTAGCTACCCAGCTGCACACCTGGCGCCATGACTGGTACACCATTGGTCCGT